>JAUZPC010000557.1 GCA_030706105.1 Bacteroidota bacterium
CCTGTAAATAAAAAACGGGTGAGGTTCTGTGCTCCTCACCCGCAAAAATCTATCCTAAACTGCCCGAAAGCATTTATCTTTTAGAAGTTAGCTTACCGGCAAGACCTTCATAACCGGTCAGTTCAGCATCAATAGAGCCGATAACAACTTTTGTTTTAACTTTAACAGGAATCCTTAAATCATCATTCGTAAGCCAAATTACAATGTTGCCCTCATTTTTAAACAAGCCTCCCTCTTTTACCAAAGGCTCAACTATAATACACTCAAATTTACCTGCTGCAACAGAAACTACTTCCTTACCTTCATACCTTACATCCAAATCATAAGTCTTATCTTTATAGAAATTTTTAAGATGGATTAAGTCCCCTTTTCTAAGCTTTGAATAATCAATTGTTCTGGCATAATAAAAAGCTGATACAATATCATTTACGTATTTAGGGATGTTATGATCTCCCTCAGAAGTTTTAGCCTTACCTTTCCTTTGATCAAAGAAAGCTGAAAAATCTCTTGAATATTTACCCTCACGAATATGCTGCTCAAATCTCCAGGGGAAAATGCCTTCAACATCTATATAAGTCTCATATCTGTCTCTAACTTTATACATCCAGTCAAAGCTCTGAACATTATTCACTTCAAAGGTAACATAATATGCATCACGTCCGGAAATCTTTTTAATTTTAGGAATTTGAAAACTGGCAACCCCTGCTGTTACAAACCCGTATTTAACATCGAAGTACAGTTTTTCGCCAACCTTAAAAGCTTTGTTGTTCACTTTCCTGAATTCATCACCTGTATTTCCGGCAAAGGTACTGCCGAACGCACACAAGCTTATTACTGCCAATAATACTATCTTTTTAAACATCTTTTTCTCCATTTTGAAAAGAATTTAATATTTTTTCTACATAAGAAATTATTTTTTCAGAGTTTATACTACTCATACAATTTAGTTTACCGCACTGTTCCCTGGTGCAGTCTTTACAATCAATTTCGGGTTGAAATACTTTTGCCTTATTAGAATATGGTCCCCATCTTTCAGGTGAACATTCTTTAAGTTTAGGGTAAAACCCTACTACATTTATTCCCAAAGCAGCCGCAATATGAATCGGGCCGGTGGAATTTGCAATAAATATACTTGCTAAACTAATTAAAGACATTAACTCAGGCAAAGTAAATTTGCCTGCAAGATTTATCACTTCAGGAGATGTCTTTATAGACTCACACAACTGCTTTTCATGCAAAGAACCCGTTAAACAAATTGCATAACCTTTTCCGGACAGACCTCTTATTATTTCCTTAAATTTGGACAGAGGCAAATCAATTGCACTTCCGCCACTGCCGGGATGAATAATTACTAATCCCTTGTCAAGATTTATACCAGATTTTTTAAGCTCATTTTTCATCCTTTCACGCATTTCTTTATCCGGTTTGAGGTTAAAGTGTATATTATTACGTGAAGCAGTGTACTCAATTCCTAACGGTTTTAATAAATTTACATTATATTCAAGCTCGTGCCTCTTAGCATCTCTCCGGTGCTCATAGACTTTATTATTAAAAAGGAAAGAATACCACCTGTACCCTGTGCCTATACGCAGATTGACACCGCATAAAAGCAATAAAAGCGCAGTTTTAAATCTTGGGTTTACGGTTATGCAGGCATCAAATTTTTTCTCTTTAATCAGGTGATAGTTCCCGCCGAAAAGGATTTTGCCGTTTTTCTCATTAGCAACCAGAATCTCATCTACCGAAGGGTAATAATCAAGAAGGGGTTTTGTATATTCCCTAACCATAAAAGTAACTTTACAACCGGGGAAATATTTTTTAATTATATCTGCCATTGGCAGGCTTAAAACAACATCCCCGATCCTGTCAGTTCTTACAATTAAAATATTACGAGGTTGAATCATTTCTTGGATATATATTTATTATCTTTAATATAAAAACGC
>JAUZPC010000558.1 GCA_030706105.1 Bacteroidota bacterium
CAATAAATTAAGAGCAAATGACTTTACCGGAGGTACTTTAATTGATGGAATAAAATTTAAAACGTCTTTCATTACCGGCGGTTTGTTCAGTCTGGATGGTGTTCATCCTACAAATCAAGGACAAGGATTTATTGCCAATTTGTTCATAAAGGCAATAAATTCGGCTTATAATGCAACAATTCCTGTAATAAACCTATCCACTTTACCAGGAAGCATCATACTTGCGAAAAAGATGAATAAATACGGTTTGCCGGAATTTTCGCCCGGAACTTTTGATAACATTAAATATTAGAATCCATATTTCTTTAAAAACCCTTTCCCCGGAAAGGGTTTTTTGTTTTCATAAGGCCAGATAGTATAAAATAAAATGAAAATAGCTTTAAAAATGCTTAGATTTTATTATTAAAATTTATAATTTTACATAGATTAAATTTTAGGAAAAAAATGAAATATTTTTGTCTATTACTATTTCTATTTACAATAGTTATTTTACCACAAAAAGCAAATATGGATATACAATCAATAATTAATAATGTAAAATCTAAATACGCCCCTGATAAGAGAGTGGCTGTATTTAATGTTGAAGGAAAACTTGAGAATAAGACTGTTGAGCTGACCGGAGAAACAAACAAAATTGAAGCCAGGAATGAACTAATTAGCAGTATTCCGCAGGACTTTAAAATCAAAGATAAAATCATACTCCTCCCGTCAAAGGAATTGGGAGATAAGGTATATGGCGTTATAAACCTTTCAGTCGCCAACATCAGGTCAAAGCCCGGTGACCCTGAAGAAATGGCTACTCAGGGGCTATTAGGCTACCCTGTACGCATTCTCAAAGCAAAAGGTGGGTGGTGCCTTATTCAAACTCCGGATAACTATATCGGATGGGTTGATGATGATGGAATTGAATTAATGACGCAGAATAAAATAAACGATTGGTGCAATTCTAAAAAGATTATTTATACGAATACATACGGTACTACTTATTCTAATTCTGATGTAAACTCACTTCCGGTATCAGATATTGTAAAAGGAAATATTCTTCAATTTATTGAAGTAACTGGTGATTTCACAAAAGTTAAATATCCTGACGGCAGAATTGCATATATTCCAAGCAGTTTTGTTCAGGATTATGACAAATGGGTTAGCAGCAGAAATTTAACATCTGAAAATGTTGTAAGTACCGGCAAGACTTTTCTTGGCATCCCTTATCTATGGGGCGGTACATCGCTTAAGGGGGTTGACTGCAGCGGATTTACAAAGACAGTTTATTACTTAAATGGTTTAATTTTACCACGAGATGCTTCGCAGCAGGTATTTGCGGGTGACGAAATAGATACTAAAAATGGTTTCGATAATTTAAAACCAGGCGACCTTTTATTCTTTGGAACTAAAGCAAAAGGAACAACTAAAGAAAGAGTAACTCACGTAGCTATGTACATAGGGAATAGTGAATTTATTCATTCATCAGGAAGAGTAAGAATTAACAGTTTGGACAAAAATAAGGATAATTTTTCAAGTTATAGATTCAACGGCTTCATAAGAGCAAAAAGAATGATAAATGCAAAAGATAATTCATTATTAAAACCTGTCGGCAATTTATTCAATAATTTTTAAAATACTATGAAACAAGACAGAAGAGATTTTATTAAGACCTCGGCACTTTTTGCCGGGGCAGCGCTGGTACCAAATTCAGAAATTATAAGTAAACCTTTTATAAAAGGAACTAAAAAAATGAAATTAACATACAGGCCATATACTTTAGAGCTGAGGCATGTTTTTACTATAGCTTCAAACTCTCGGTCTACCACTCCGGTTGTACTTACGGAGATTGAATATGATGGATTAATTGGATATGGTGAAGCTTCAATGCCCCCGTATCTGGGAGAGTCTCACGAAACTGTTCTTAAATTTTTATCAAAA
>JAUZPC010000559.1 GCA_030706105.1 Bacteroidota bacterium
GAGATTTGCACGGGGCAGCTTTAATCGAGAAACTAAAAAATAGTTGCCCTGACATTCATATTTCCGGAATAGGCGGGGATAAAATGGCTGCGGCAGGTATGGAATTGTTTTACCATATTAACAAGCTGTCTTTCCTGGGGTTTGCAGAAGTTATTAAGCACATTCCGTATATAAAAAAAGTTCAGAAAAATATTATTGGGCACATACTGCAAAGAGACATCAAACTTGTAGTACTTATTGATTATCCCGGCTTTAATTTAAGTATTGCCAAAAAGTTGAAAGCTCTTAATGTTAAAGTAATTTATTACATTTCACCGCAAATTTGGGCATGGGGCGCAGGCAGAATAAACAAGATACGCAAGTACATTGATAAAATGATTGTGTTTTTCCCTTTTGAAAACGACTTATATTCCCAAAACAAGGTAAGCTCAGAGTTAGCAGGTCATCCGCTTGTTGATAGATTCAAAGACTATAAGTTTTTAACTAAAGAAGAATTATACAGTAAGCACAACCTTCCTGCGGGTAAGGATATTTTACTGATAATGCCCGGCAGCCGTCTTAATGAAATATCAAAGCTGCTCCCCGATGTACTTATTGCCGCAAATGATATAAGCAGTAAATTTAACCTTACCCCCGTAATAGCATGCAGTGATAATATTGAAGAAAGCGTGTTTAGTAAATTTTCACAACATGGTATCCGTCTTATTAAGTCCAACACTTATGATTTAATGAAGCATGCAAAGATCGGAATTATTAAGTCGGGTACATCAACTCTTGAAGCCGGTATCTTAGGCCTTCCCATGGTTATTGTTTATAGGACGTCGCTACTTACTTATTTGATAGGCAGACTTGTTGTTAAAGTTAAAAATATCGGGCTTATAAATATTGTAGCCGGAAAAGAAATCGTTCCTGAATTAATTCAGCATCAGGTGAATACAAAGAATATCTTTAAGCTGGCCGAAATGCTGCTGACCAATACTGATAAATATAATAATACAAAACAAGAATTAAATAAAATTGAAGCTAAACTTGGAAATGCCGGAGCTTCTGCAAGAGCCGCTTCAATTATCTTAAAAGAATTAACTCTTTTGAAGTAATATCCTATGCAGTTTAAACAACTTAGGCAAAACTTTCTCAGGTGGCTCGGAAATCTGGTACTTGTAAATATTATGAATATAATATTCAGGACTATAAGTATTGATTACAAGAATAAAGAAGCAGTTGATAAATTAAATGCGGAAGGAAAAAATTTTATAATAGCCTTTTGGCATGGCAATATGCTGTTGGGATGGTTTGTTCACCGGGGCAAAAATTCGGCTGCTCTTATCTCAAAAAGCAAAGATGGTGCATTGTTAGCTAAGCTGCTAAATTATTGGAATTATGAAGTTATCCGCGGCTCAAGTAATGAAGGGGGAAAAGAAGCCCTCTTTAAAATGGTTAGACTGGCTACGGAAAGAAAAATTCTTGCCATTACTCCCGATGGGCCCAAAGGACCTTTGCATAAATTTAAACCCGGGGCTGTTATTGTTGCAAAAAGAACAGGCGTTCCGCTTGTGCTGGCAGGCATTTCTTATAAAAAGAAAATTGTGTTGAGTAAAAGCTGGGACAGGTTTGAGGTTCCGAGGATGTTTTCTAAAACTCTTATATCATATTCCGACCCTTTTTATATTGATAAAGCGCTAACCCATGAAGAAACTACGGACATAATTACCGAATGTGAACAAAAATTAAATGACTTGCAAAAAGATGCAGATAATTATTTTAAGTAGCCATAAGCCCTGCCATTTCATTTGTTTAAGTCGCTTTTAAGAGCTGATTTTTCCTGTTAATTAAATATTTTTCTTTGTATATTTATCTTTCAATATAGAATCAAATTATTCGGAGTTAGAATATGCCTAAATTTACCC
>JAUZPC010000056.1 GCA_030706105.1 Bacteroidota bacterium
AAAAGTACCATTGGATGAGTTGAGGTCTTCAAGTACTATGGAATTATCAGTAATAATAAATTTAGCATGATGGGAGGATACTGTCGATTCATTAACAACGAAATTATTGTCATTAGCCCGCCCCACAGATACTACTATAATACCCTGCACTTTTTTCAAATCATCGATAAGATTATAGCTCATGCTCATGCTCATTCTCTAAAATTGATTTTCCCGCTTTTACTGTAAGGCAGGGATAAATCATTATTAAATATTCTTAGATGTAATATACCTTCAATATAATAATCAGCTAGTCCTCCGTGGAATATCGTAGACAGTCCGGCTCCAACAGACATAAAATTACTTGCATTAAACAAAAATTTACCTTTTGTGATTCCGTTTTTTATTTTTAGAGGGGAATTTAAGAGATCACCATTGCCAACTTTACTATTATATATGCTAATTGTTGAAGGATATGAAAATAATTCATATTCTAAGTTGAAAGGGTTTCGGAAAGTAAATTCTACAACTATCTTTGTACTATTAAGTCCAATATCCTTAATCCTTATACTATTTACGGCAATAATATTTTCATTATTTGAACCTTCAATAAGGGGATTAAGCAAATCATTCTTTAATGATAAGACAAAGGGTGAATTAACCTCAAACTCAGGATTAAATAAAGCAATTTTTGCTTTTACTTTACCTGCCAAGTTTAGGATCAGACTATCATTTTTTACGGATGAAATTGATTTAATTAAACAAGAAGTTTTTAAATAAACTTGCATAGGAATATCATTAATATCCGGTTTAAATTCCACATCCTTTAATGACACTGCATATCCTATAGTATCTTTTCCGGATAAAATATTCAAAAATAATTTTTTTGTATTAATACTGCTTTTACTATTGTTCTGAACAATTGCAATTAAATTAATCTTTATGGTATCGTTATTTATTAATTCAATCTTAATATCTTTTACCGATTTAAATTGCGGTACTGCTTTACCGGGAGAGCACATAAATTTGAATAATCCGGTCGATAATAACAATATGAAACTAAGACCGAAAAGTATTTTAGTCATATGGATTTTCATTAATTTTTTAATAGCCTTTTGATATACTTATCCTAATTGCAATATTTTGTATAATATGATAAAACAATTTTAATCTGTATATCTCCTGTTAGTAGATGTACTTGGAGGTTTATTAGCAACAGGTTTAGTTACCCCTTCCTGTTTTGGCTTTTTATAAGTTGTTGTATTCTTCTCTTTTTTAGCAATCTTAATGATCTTTTCTTTCTTAACAATATTATTATTCTGAATTACCGGCAAAGATTTCGCACTAATATTCTGTTTATTGATAGACTTATTACTATTTGGATTTGTGGAATCGACATGTACTTTTTGTGTTGCCGTCTTTTCCGGAAGAGTATTTGGTTTTACACTATCTGCCGGTTTATTAAATTGATAGACAAGAAATGAAACTCCGGCAATAATTAAAGCGACTACTGCAATAATTATTTTTTTTAATGAATTCCCTTTCTTTGCAGGAACGACTAAAGTCTTTTCATTTTCTCTACTGATATTTGGCGTAATAACCTGTTTAGATAATGTTCCTTTCGATAAATTTATATTTTTTGCTTCCTGAATTTCAGCAATATTTTTTTCCGGCACGAGTAGTATATTCGTTTTTTTTGTCTCAGCATATTCTTGTTTTACTACCGGGGTAACTTTAGCAGGATTTAAGAAGCTCTTTAATGCAACTGCAGCCTCTTCGCAATTTTTATATCTGTCTTTTCTTTCTTTTGCAGTCATTTGGAATAATATATCAACTAAAGCAGGTGATATGTAAGGATAGAAATCTCTTGGATCTTTTAACTTTAACTCAACAATTTCTTTCATTACCTTAAACTGGCTGTCTGTATCGGAAAAAGGCAGAGTCCCCGCCAGCATTTCATAAAGTGTAATACCCAGACTATAAACATCTGTCTGCTGATCAATTTTAGGATCTGCCATAATCTGTTCGGGAGACATAAAATATATAGTCCCAAGCTTGCCGCCCGTTTCAGTCAATCCTTTAACACCGAGTACTTTGGCAATCCCAAAATCCATTATCTTTACATTATCGTCAGCAGAAAGCATAATATTTGAAGATTTAATATCCCTATGTATAATTCCTTTTGAATGTGCAAATGATAAGCCGGATAATATCCCCAGGCATATATTGACTGCCCTTTTTTCATTTATCGGCCCCTTTTTCTGTATCACTTCTTTTATAGTCTGCCCTTCTGCAAACTCCATAGCCATAATATATATGCCGTCTTCTTTAAAAAATGAGTGCAGAGTTACAATGTTCGGATGCAGCAGAGCCGCCTGAACTTTAGCTTCGGAAATAAATCTATTAATTAAATTTTGATTTCTGGATAATTCTTGTGAAAGTACTTTAAGAGCAATCTTTTTACCAAGCATCACATCTTCAGCAAGATATACTTCGCCCATTCCGCCTTGTCCCACAAGACTAATGATTTTATAGTCTCTTATTACTGTGTTTACTTCAAATAGCATTAAAATCCTCTATCAATAATTACATTTTTTGCACACGCAGTTTACGCTTTTCAGCAGTAGGATGTGATGAAACAAAATCATTTAGGGCATCTCTATCGTCTTGTCCATATTTCTTTTCTAACACGGCTAGCTTTTCAAAAAATCTTATAGCACCCTCTTTTTTGTAACCCGCTTTTTTCAATATCTTAACTCCCAATTCATCTGCCGCAAATTCTTCATCCTTGCTAAATGGCATATCATAGATTTGATAAGCTTTGTTTACTACTTGCCCCAGTGTAGGATTTATATCATTTGCTCTTACAGCATATTGTATTTTCTTAATACAATGCTTAAGTTCATTATGTGCAATTTCATGAGCAATAACAAAAGCAAGTTCGTCTTCTGTATCAACAAAATCAATTAGTTTTGAATGAATTAGCATTTTACCCCCAGCTAACGCGTATGCATTGACTTCATTCTCCCTGATAACTGTATACTGATATTTAATTTTCTTCCTTGCTGTTTGTTTAAGAAGTTTGTTGAATATTGCATTTACATTATATTTGTAGTCACTTATTACAGTTTTACTCTTAAGAACTTCAGCATATATTTCTTTACCAATGTTATTTTCTTCTTCATCAGTCAAAGCAGTCATTTCCAGTAAAGTCTCGTTTAGTTTATTTGCCTGCTTCATTACTTCATTTATTATATCTACCTGAGCATATACTTTTAGCGATGGACCTAAAAGAAGAAACACAATAAATATTTTACACACTAGTTTAATGTTTATATCTTTCATGATAATTTTATTTCTTGTTAGATTTAACTTCATTATTCTGGTTTTTATTTACTTTTGGTTTTTCATTCTTTTTATCAGGTGCAACCTGCTGCTGTGTTGGCTTTACATTATTTGTCCCTTGCTGTATGTTTTGAGCCGGCTGATTCCCTTGAACTTTAAGTGTATCCACCTGCGCCGGAGTAACATTCCCAGGATTGTTCTGCCAAATACTAGGGCCTAAGACAAAAATAAAGAAAAGGACTAATGCAACTATAAAGCTAATAATAGCAGTATAAAACAAATAATTAGTTTTTTTATTTTCGGATAAAGTCGGTTTTGGACCTGCGGTTATTCTTGCAATTTGGACTGTAATGTTATCTTTTCCGCCTCTTTCGTTTGCCATATCCACCAACTTTTCACAGGCTGCCTGCGGCGGGTATTTTTCTGCTACCTTTAATATTTCATTATCTTCAACAAAACCAGTAAGTCCATCTGAGCATAACAAGAATTTATCATTTTTACAGAGAGGCAATTCCTCACTTACTTCCGGTTCAGAATTCCCTTCTGATCCCAACGCTCTTGTAATAACATTTTTCTTTGGATGGTTCTTAGCAGCATCTTCGGTTATCATACCTGCATCAACCATTTGCTGAACAAGGGAATGGTCTTTCGTTATTTGTTTTATCTCTTTACTTCTGATATGATAAATTCTGCTGTCACCAACGTGGGCATAATAACAAACTTCTTCCTGAATTAAAAGCAATACTGCTGTTGAGCCCATTCCTGTTAATTCAGAGTCTTCAGCAGCTTTTTGTAAAATAGTTGCATTAGCTTTTATTAAGGCATTTTTCAGTTCTTCCTTTGGATCAAACTCTGTTCCCAAAGATTCAAAATGGCTTTTAATTACTTCAACTGCTACCCTTGAGGCAACCGAGCCACCTTTATGACCGCCCATGCCATCGCAGACTACTACCAAAGTACCAAAATCACCTTTAAATGTTCCAAAATAATCTTCATTAGCTTTACGGACGCGTCCTACATCTGAACGGTTCCCTATTTCAGGCATATTATTATTCATCAAATTTCCGGATTTAGTAAAATATTTATTTTTATATTTTCTCAATTTACTACAATACTTGAATTCTTCCTTCGGATGCACCTATTTTAAATGTATCGCCGTTATTCAATACTGAATTAGCCACTTTAGTTGCATTAATATAAGTTCCGTTTGTAGACTGTAGATCTTCTATATAGAACTTTCCATTTGAAAAAATAATTCTTGCATGATGTTTTGAAACATTGTTATCTTTAAATACAATTGTGTTACCTTCCATCCTGCCTATATTGGCTCCCTCCTTGTTTATTTGAAAATTGTTACCGCTGTATGGGCCAACTTCCACTTTCAGTATTACACTGCTTATGTTTTTTTGTTGAGCCGTATTTATAATCATTGTTTTATCAGAATCAACATTCTGTGCGGCCTTTGCCAACAAATCATTAACATCTTGCGCCGGAGGAGCATTTTTTTGTTTATTTCTATAATCTTCTTGTTGTTTTATATTTTGGAATTCCCTGCGTCTTCTCATCTCCTCTTCATCAACTCTTTTTCTTTCAGCTTCAATTCTCTGTCTTTCCAGTGCTTCTTTTTTCTTTTTGTTATTCAATACAAAGAAAAGAACTCCAAGCCCTATCAGCAAAACTCCGCCTATACCGCCATAAAGCAGCCAATTAATCTTAGTAGCGGCTCCGTTAGAACCATTTAAGGCAGCAATTCCAGCCGGAAAAGTAATTTCATTCGACTTTGATTTTGTTTCGTTATTATATTTAATAGTGATAGTATTTACATGTTTTTTACCGTCTCCCTCTATGTTCATAACATCATAAGAAATTAAATACATGTTCAAGACTTGATTATAAAGCTTACTAAAGTTTTTGTTAAGTTGTTCATCAGATGGAGAGTTGTAAAAAGTACCGCTTGTCTTATCAGAAATTTTTTCAAATGTCTGTAAATAAATTCTGCTTATCTTTGAGTATCCAATAGAGTATATTGGAATCTGTTCATCTTTAGCTTTGTTAATAACATCTTCTTCAGAATAGGATTTTGCATTATTTTCATTCTTGCCATCACCCATTACAATAAGCATCTTTCCATCTTCAGTCTTTACATCGCTAAGCTTTTCCAGTCCCTTGTAAATTCCGTAATAAAGGCTTGTATTATTACCGCTGGTATTAAGCGATCTAATTTTCTGCTTTAAATATTCTTTATCTGAACTGAAGTCAGATACTAAAAAAGCTTCATCGGAAAAACCCATTATTCCAATTTTATCAATACCTCTCAAATTATCAATAAACCTGAGAATAGAATTTTTAACTGTCTGGAGCGGCTGACCTTTCATTGTAGCAGAGAGATCAACACAAAGCATAAAATACATCCCTTTATCAGACTTCTGAAAAAATTGAGTAGAAAGTGAATCAACTTTTTTGCTGTCAATATATATATTAAAGTTACCGGGTTTTAAATCCATACAAGGTTCATCACTGTTATCATATACAGATACAGCAGAAACAAGCTTAGGATATTGGTCAGTATATGTTTTAATAATTTTAAAGTTATAGCTCTGAGCTAATGCGGCAGCAGTAGTTATTGCTATTAGACAAAGTATTTTGAAAAAAAATTTCATAGAAGCTCCATTAGTTTAGATTAATGACATTAATACTTTTAATATTTAGAGTAAATACATTAATTCTTAAATTCACAAAAAAGGCTCACGATAAGAGCCATGACATAAATAATATTCACAATCTGTTAATCGTGAATATTATTATTCCCATTAGCAAAGATGGGTTAAGGATTAGCAACTTCCTTTACCCATCTCAACAAACCTGCACACATAGATTATTAGTTAATTACTTTTATTTTTAATGTAATATTCCCAATTTTAATAATATCATTATCAGTAAGATCGCATTTATCTTCAACCATTTCACCATTAACAAATGTACCATTGGTAGAAAGTTGATCTGCTATTGTAAATTTATTATTTCTATATAATAGCAAAGCATGAACGTCTGATACACCCTGTGCATTTAATACTACATCATTTTCAATTTTACGCCCAATTCTGTTACGTCCTTCATACAGCTTATAGTCTATACCTGCATCATCCAAATCAAAAGTAACCAACCACCCTACTAATTTTCTTTTATTAGCAGCAGGAGCATTCGTAGGTACAATAGAAGGACCTGCATTAGGTGACGATATAACTGTTTTATCGTTATCAAACGCGGAATTTTGAGATGATGGCTTTATTGTTGGAGCTGAAGTATCAACAATTGTTTTCTCTTCATTAGCAGAAAATGCATTTGGAGAAGTCTGATAATTTGACTGTCTGCTATCATTATTACCAGGCATATAAGTCTTCATATCTTCCGGGGGACAATACGGGCATTCATTAAGCAATGCATCATAATTATGTCCATTTACACAGGTTTTTGTTTTACTTTCCATCTTTTTTCCATTCGTTTTTTTCAATATTTTTTTAATACATCTAATGTTAACCTGTTCATTCCAGAGTTACTTATAATTAGATGCTTAGTTCTTCTATACATAAACCGTTAATACCTGATCTAATATACTTCTTTATCAGGTTCTATCCCCATAAATTTGTTTTCTTTATTTAGTTAATATACTAATTTTTTTATACTTCTTTGAATATATGGAATGTTCCACCGGAGAACAGCTCATTTTAACAGCGATACTTGAAATGATTTTAATTTTTCTTAACGGCAGGCAATTATTTTTAAGAATTGTATTGTCAACTTTCAGATTGATGGTTCGGGTAACCGCTGATTTTGTGCTTAAGTCCGGATATTTTTCCATATAAATCATTACACTTTTCTTCTGATTTAATAATGATTTTCTTTAAAATGAAATAGAAACTATTTTCAATTTTATAACTTGAACCGTAAAAAAGAAAGTGCCTGAAAAATACTTTTGACTTTCAGGCACATTTCGTTAGTTATTTAATAACCGTCATTTTTTTAGTATCTGAAAAACCATTTATGCTTATTTTATAAAAATAAACACCGGAAGCAAGCTTAGACGCATTAAACTCAGATGAGTATTTACCGGCTTGTTTATATTGGTTAACCAGACAAGCAACCTCATTACCCAATATGTTATATATTTTTAACTGTACTTTACCGCTCTCTTTTAAAGAATAGTTGATAACAGTACTTGGGTTAAATGGATTTGGATAATTCTGCTGAAGTCCGTATTCCTTTGGTATATACTTATCATTAACATCAGAATTTAATGGTGTTTTAAATCCCTTAACAGTTGACCATAAGCTTGTACCATATTGATTTTTAGCAGCTACTCTCCAGAAATATGTTTTATTAACCAACAAATTTCTAACTACACATGTAGTATCTGTTACCGTAGTATCTTTTACCAATGAAGTCATTTGTGCACTGGTACTCAATTGTAGCCTGTATGAAGTGGCTAATGCAGCGCTTGACCATACGAATAAAGGATTTATTGATGATACTGTTGAAGCATGTGCCGGTGATATTAATGTAACAGGTAATGGAAAAGCAGTTCTGAAATTTACCGGACTGCTGAATGCTGTCTCTCCAGCATAGGATAATGCTTTAACTCTCCAATAGTACTTAGTTTGGGCAGATAGGCCAGTTATAGTATAATTTGTATCGCGCAGACCTTTAACATTTATAAGCAGACTTGAGTTAAATGTAGAATCCGGGGAAACCTGCAGCCAATATGCTCCTGCAATTATATCACCTTTCCAGGTTACCTTAACAGTATCATAATGATAAGGAGAATTATTGCCCGGATATACCGGAACTGGTATCCCTGCATTTTGAGTAACCTGAATTGCAGTTGAAATTTGACTTTCATTATTTATTACATTCAATGCTGTAACAACATACCAGTTGCCTGTGCCATTTACAAATGATGCATAATTAGGATCAAGATTTGTAACACCGCTTACACCAAAAAGATGATTACCGGAATTTATTTCTGACTGAGATGGACTATGATCGAAACGATAAACTGCATATCTTGCAGCAGTGTCCAAACCAGGAACAGATGCTGTCCAGGTCAAATTATATTTTTTCGATGTAGAATTATACTGAAAGGCTAAATTTGTAGGAGCCATTGGTTTGGTTGTTGAGTCTTTCCAGGCATACTTTGGTGCTAAAGAGGGTACTGAAAATAAATTAGTTTTCAGAGAGTCAACAAACCCATTACGATTTACCATAAAATCTATCGCTTCAAAAAATACACTTCCCTGAATCTTAGAATTATTTCTATTGAATCTAACCTGATTAGGAAGTTCATTTGCAGAAAATGCATCATTACGGTAAAAGGCCTGTCCCGGATAAAAATGGCTTCTGTTAGCATAGCAAGAATCAGCCCACCAATTAGCTAATGTTGCATAATCTTGCCCCCCGCCAAATGCCCAATATAACTGTGGAGTTAAATAATCAACAGTTCTGCTGTGAAGCCATGCAATTGGATCACAGAAGAGTATATTATACGCATCCATGCCGCTAATTCCAGATGGAACTCCAGGTTTCCAAATACCAAATGGGCTCATTCCGAACTTAATTGAAGGTCTGATAACCATTAATGTGTCATAGATGTGCTTTACCATTAGGTTAACATTGTCTCTTCTCCAATCTCCAATATTTGTAAATCCTCTGTTGTAGAGACGGAATGTAGCTGTGTCCTGATTGGTTATATTATCGGGAGCATAAGGATAAAAATAGTCATCCATGTGCACACCATCAATTTTATATCTTGTCGTAACATCAACTACAATTTTTTTAATATAATTATCTACCTGAGGTAAGCCGGGATTTAAAAATTTATAACTCCCGATATATAAAATCCATTCCGGATGTTGGAATATAACGTGTGATGATGAAATTGGGTAGTTCCCTACAGTTTTTTCAGCCCTGTAAGGGTTTATCCATGCATGCAGCTCCATACCTCTTTTGTGTGCCTCTTCAATAGCGAATTGAAGCGGATCATATAAAGGACTTGGGGCGGTACCTTGATGTCCGGTTAGCCAATACGACCAAGGTTCATAAGGAGAATTGTACAGAGCATCACATTCTGTCCTAATTTGGAAAAATATGACGTTTGTACCGGCCTTTTTAAGTTCTTCAAACATAGCAATAAGCTCAGCTTTCTGCTGAGCTACTGTTAAATTAGGTGAAGACGGCCAATCGAGATTTGTAACCGAAGCTACCCAAACACCACGCATCTCATATTTGGGAATTGTAGTTTGGGAATAAATATTTGTAATAAAAAGAGCTAATAGAAAAAACAGTAATCTAATTTTCATTTTATGCCTGACTATTTTAAAGTAAACTTTATTAACATTAAAATTAGTCAAAAAAACAAAAAAACTCAACTCCCCTGAACAAGATTACTATTTAATTAATTACAAATTGTTTACGGCGCTGTATTAGTTTTTACCATTTTAACCATTCCGAAGCCCAAAGAATTTTTTTCACCAAAACCGCAATCATATCCAATCCTCATCAGATTTGGATCACCGTTTAAAGTAAATGGAAGTTTATTGCCAACTATACTAATTCTTCTTTTATTTTCGTCAATGGTAATATTGGTTGTCATCCTTTTATGTCTGGACTCATTTAATTCTAAATATTCTTTATCCCAAGCCAGAGTTACATACGAATCTGTCTCGTGGTTAAAAATAGTACGATATTTAGCTCTTAAATCTTCGTTCAGTACTCTATTTATATCATCCAGATCATCAAAATATCGTAGGAAGTATGTACCTGAAACTCCTTCAATATCAACTTTAATTGAGGATATCATAGGAGATAGAAGTACAAATTTTTCCTGTACATCAAATGTCGGCTCAGACATTATTGAGACATTCTCAATAACAAATTTGATATCTTTATCTCTATTCTGAACTCTAATAGTTTTTCCTTCAAGATAATCCATTACCTGATTCTGAAGAAACGTATCAATTAAAGGAGAAGAAACATACAAATCAGCATAATTATCAATCATCTGAATATATTCTTGCTTGATTTCAAATTTTCTGAATTGCAGCGCAAATGTAAACAACTTATACCTTTTGCCTGCAAAATCAAATCCCTGCTTATGCAGGTATTCTGAGAACTCGTATGTACCAAATTTCATTAAGTTGTATATAGCTATCGCTAATGGATAATGATAATTATAGGTTATTTCCTTATTGTTGATCGCACGTAATTCTATTTTTAGACGCATATTATTATTAAAAAATATAATTATGATAAAAAATGAAATACTAATTTAAACTTAAATTATATTTATTGCAAGAGAAATATTTATTATAAGTTTCCGGCAATTAAATTCATTTATTCTTATCTAAAGAAGATTTCTCCATGTTTTTTTTGTATGTAACCATTTTTTGCAAAAGTTTTTTATCTGCAATTGCTAATATCTGAACAGCCAGCAGCCCCGCGTTTTTTGCCTGATTTATAGCTACAGTTGCCACAGGTACTCCGCCGGGCATCTGTACTATGGACAGTAATGAGTCTAAGCCCTCAAGAGATTTAGCCTTAACCGGAACTCCAATTA
>JAUZPC010000560.1 GCA_030706105.1 Bacteroidota bacterium
AAATAATTTTAAAAATTCTATGCATAAATATATTATATTTTTATTTCTCTTTACTATTGTAACTGGGAATAGCAGCGCAAAATATTCTTTCAAAGCTGGTGACTCCACTAATGTTCCCGGAGCCGCAATTATGCTTATTGAAGACGGCACACCTGTAAATACTTATTGTACAGGTTATGCAAATCTTAAGGCTAAGGAACTGATCAATTCCAATACAAATTTCAGATTAGCCTCTTTAACAAAGCAGTTTACGGCCGCCGCCATTCTGATTCTAGTTCAGAAAGGTAAATTAAAACTTGATAATACCCTTACAAGTATATTTAAAGACTTTCCTAAATATGGTGAAAATATTACAATTAAGCACTTGCTGACTCATACTTCAGGCATTG
This sequence comes from Bacteroidota bacterium, assembly GCA_030706105.1. Lineage (GTDB taxonomy): Bacteria > Bacteroidota > Ignavibacteria > Ignavibacteriales > Ignavibacteriaceae > JAUZPC01. Next base: position 390 of record JAUZPC010000560.1, read on the forward strand.
TTGATTATGAGAGCTTAATACCCGAAAGCACCAGAAAGCAACTTAAAGACAAAGATGTACTTAAAATGCTTTCCAAAATTGATTCTGTTTACTTCTTACCCGGTGATCAGTATAGATACAGCAATTCTGGTTATGCCCTGCTGGCTTTGATAGTCGAAAAGATATCGGGCAAAAAATTTGCTTCTTTCCTCAAAGAAAATATTTTTACTCCCTTGGAAATGTCTACTACAGTGGCCTATGAAAATGGGATCTCCGTAATTAGACATAGAGCTTTGGGTTATACCTATAATGGGACTGAATATGAAGAAGATGATCAAAGCTTAACAAGTGCAGTTTTAGGTGATGGCGGTATTTACTCAAATTTAGAAGATCTGTGCAAATGGGATCAGGCACTGTACTCAGAAGTGTTGCTGAAAAAACCCCTGCTTGATTCTGCTTTTTCCAAAGCTACACTAAATTCCGGCAAAAAAATTGATTATGGATATGGCTGGGAAATAAATGATGCTGACGGAATAAAAATTTTACAGCATACCGGTAATACTGTCGGTTTCACTAATAAAATTGTAAGAATTCCTGAAAAGAATCTATCCCTTATTATTCTTACTAATAAAGATGATACTGACGTGGACTTCATGTCCAAGGAAGTAATAAGCCAGTTATTAAAACCAACAGATGAAGAAGATAATGAAACCTTTTGACATTCCCGAAATATATAAGAGCTCAATTATAAGCGAAATTAAAGCTAAAAGGAAAAGTAATGACTCAAAGAAAAAAAATTTCTCACCTACCGAACTGGATTTTGGACCTGTAAAATTCATAATTGCCAGACACTTTGGCTTTTGTTTTGGAGTGGAAAATGCTATTGAAATTGCATACAGAACAATTAATGAGAATAAAGGAAAAAGAATTTTTCTTCTTTCAGAAATGATTCATAATCCCGGAGTTAATGAAGACCTTTATAATCAGGGCGTGAGATTTTTAATGGATACATCGGGAAAACACATATACGATTGGAACAATTTAACCGCAGATGATATCGTTATAATTCCTGCTTTTGGCACTACTCGTGAAATTGAAAGTATTTTAAAAGAAAAGAATATTGACCCTTATAAATACAACACCACTTGCCCTTTTGTTGAAAAAGTTTGGAATAGGGCAGGACAACTTGGAGAAAACAATTATACTGTAATTATTCACGGCAAACATTTTCATGAAGAGACCAGAGCAACTTTTTCACATTCAAAGTCCAAAGCACCATCGTTGATTATTAGAGATATGCAGGAAGCTGACATATTATCCAAAATTATCACTAAACAGATACCGGAAGAAGATTTCTATGAAATCTTTAAAGACAGATATTCGCAAGGGTTTGATGTAAGTAAAGATTTATTGCATATTGGCGTTGTAAACCAAACCACAATGCTCGCTTCTGAAACAGAAGAGATCTCCCTACAATTAAAAATGGCAATGGAAAATAAATTTGGCGTTGAAA
>JAUZPC010000561.1 GCA_030706105.1 Bacteroidota bacterium
CCAAACCTTGGATGATAAATAAACCTCCAGACAATAGCTACTGCAACTAATGTGGTAACAACAGGCATAAAATATACCAGTCTGAATATTCCTTTATATTTAATTAATTTTGAATTAAGCATTATGGCAGCCGCCAAAGAAACGCATACTGAAAGGGGTCCGGCAAAAATCACAAAATAAAAAGTGTTTTTAAGAGCAGTCCAGAATAATGGTTCGTTCATTAATTGAATATAATTTCTAAATCCAACAAAGCGCAAATAACCATAGCTGCTAAGTGCATAGACATCAAAATCTGTAAAACTAATTATAAAAGCAGCAATAACCGGAATGAAAAAGAATATAAAAATAGATATCATAGCCGGAGCTAAAAACATATAAGCGGCACTACTATTTTCTTTGTTAAAAAACTTCATAAATGTAACTAATTATTAACCGGTTTATTTTTAATTACCCATCTTCTTTTTTCAAGAATAGTATTTACGTCAGCATCTAATCGTTTAAGAGCTTCATCTTCAGTTATTGAACCGCGCGCAGCTTCTTCAGCATATTGCTGGACTTTAGCAAACACTATCTGCTCCCACTCCGGTATTTTAGGAGTAGGGACAACGTGTAAAAATTGTTCATAAAAAGCTTTGATATATGGATCGTCTTTAAATGTTTTTTCTTCCCAAACTGATTTAACAGCAGGAAGATCATTCACTAAATTATAAAATTGCAATTGCGTCTTTGTTTCAGAAAGATACTCAATAAATTTCCAGGCGGCTTCTTTATGTATTGAATTTCTTGACATGACCAGACTGCTTCCTCCCGCAGTAGAAACTCCCGGGTAAGTGTACCTGCCCGGTAATGGAGCCGTACCCCATTTATCTGCCAAATCACCTTTCATCCATTTCTTAAACTCGACAATATTCCACGGCCCCGATATATACATAGAAAAATATTCTTGAGCAAAAGACTGATATACACTGGTAACCTGAGAAATACCGATAGGTGCTAAGTTCTCCTTGTGAAACTTAATCAAATATTTAAATGCTTCTTTGAATTTTGCACCGCTAAAATCAGCATAGGCATTACTATCTTTTAATATTGTACTTCCATTTTGAAGTCCAAATATTATAAATGGAGACCATTCATTTGTAGGAAGATAAATTGCATATTTATCTTCACCATTGGCATTGTTTCTAATCCTTTTAGAAAGTGTGTATAGTTCATCCCAAGTTTTGGGCGGCTGGTTAAAACCCGCTTTTTCCAAAACATCTTTTCTGTAAAAAAGTATTCTGGTATCAATATACCAGGGAATACCAAAGACTTTATTAAATATGATGTTTGTATCCCAAATGCCGGGGAAATAATATTCTTTTTTTATAACATCAGATTTACTAATAAATGAATTGAGGTTAATAATCGCTCCAAGTTCGGCGAACTGAGGAACCCATGTATTACCTAGCTGAAATAAATCCGGCAGGTTGTCAGCAGCAAAAGCCGAAATTAATTTTTCCTGAGCCGCGGTCCAGGGAATCATTTGCACATTTACCTTTATGCCTGGATTCCGTCTTTCAAACTCCGGAACTAGCTGTTTTAGGATTTCCCCTTCACTGCCCATTCCCCAGAAGTCAATAACAATATTATTCTCGCTTTTATTCTTACAGGAAAAAGCACTTAATGCAAATACCAGAATAAAAATAACGCTTAATAATTTTGTAATATGTTTATAAAAAAATGTCATATCTTTACTTCTGAAGAATCATTTTGCCGCTAATATATTTAGAATCAGCTTTAACAGAATAAATAAATACGCCTGAATTAACATCACGATAAGAATCGTCTTTCCCATCCCAATAAACCTGCTGACTACCGGCAGACATAATATCAGA
>JAUZPC010000562.1 GCA_030706105.1 Bacteroidota bacterium
CATAATCCTTTGGAGATAAAGTATTGCTTCATGTCATTTTCTATACCTTCAGGCGTCGCATCAATTGAATAAATAAACTCCTTTTGCTCCGGAACATTAACGTAATTGTTATTGTCGTCGATTGTCTGCGGAATGGCAGACACCCAGATGCTGTAGAGAGAAAGTGTGTTTTCATCAGCAAACGCAATAAACCGCAGCTCATACCCAAGCGATTCGGACAGATTACGCTTATACTTAGCATAAAAATATTTTGCGTTCGGGTTATCCGGGTCAGGGTCAAAGTAAGGCAAAATCGGGTTTGCAACCCCGGCCTGCTTGCTCGCATTTCGGGCCAGCTCCAGCTGTTGTTTGCTGTCATCGAGCAGGGGGCGCATGCTCCAAATTGTAACGCCCTTTTTAAAATCAATTGTACTCCACTGAGGCTGGTTGAACATTTTCCCCATTTTAACGGCTTCTTGGCGCTTTGGGTCAGTTGCATCATACCAAAAGTAACCCGCAGTTACAAAAGCAGCAATGAGAATTAAAATCGCAACAATTTGAAAAGTCTTGCGTCTGGTTGATGTGGCTTTCATAGTGCACCCCCAGTCAAATTGTCAATGTCTATAAAGCAATTAATATAGCCTTATATTATAGCAAAAAATCCTCTGCGTCAATAATGTGACTTATGCCCCGCATGCGTTCAAAAACCTATAAACAAAAATCCCCGCCATTGAGAGCGGGGAAGGGGTGGATGAGAAGAATTTTAATGATTCATTAAGGAATAAACCTAGTGGCAAAAATGATTTGACTTTTTCTATTGTTCAACATAAAATAATTTTGAATAGAAATATATCTTTGGATTATGAGGAGCGATTAGAAATGAAAGAGAAATTCCCTTCGGCAGAATCCTTTCAGCAGCAACCTGAATCAAAGATTATTTCAACAAAAACGGATCATCGTTTATCAAAAAGTGCGGTTTGGACGCTGGCCTATCTAGCCGCGATTATTGTGTTTTGGCTTGCCAATGTGGTGGTTCAGAGCGATTGGGTTGAAAATTGTTCGGCCTTATGGCTGCTTGTTAATGCAGGCATATTTGCGATACCGATTCTTGCGGTTGCCTTGCTTGGTTACCTTTTTAAACGGATAAAAAGAAGAGTAAATACAAAAAGCAGTATTGCAAATTTGGTCTTGGTTTTTATGGTGTTAATCATGCATGCGGCGGCGCTTATATATAATTTCAGTATCTATACAGTAATAGGCTATGCCACACTTGTAAATAAGGAAATGCAAGGAAATTCCTGCTATATTTATGTGGCGAATAATGATAAAACCGTCAAATTAAAATGTACACAGCAGGAATATGACAGACTTATTGTGAATAATAAATTGGCGTATGGAATAGAGTATAAGTTTAGCACGTATACGCCGGACAAAGGAATTTTAATGAATATATCGTTGGATAAGACTATCGATAACCGTAACCGTTAAAATCGCAGCCGGCCTGACAACCCGTCAAGCTGGCATTTTTTATATCTAGTGTACGGCAAGACTTATAGTCGTTCCCTGTTGAAGACCTGCGAGGCATTGATACGGAAAAATGTAATGACGCGGCGGGGGTGCAGGGGGATTTCGATGGGCCCCTCTCGCCGGGAGGTGCGAAATCCTCCTGCGCGGTCTTTGCATACTTTCGGCCAAGAGCGAAAGTATGAGCCCGTCCGGCTTGAGGACAAAAAGGTAAAAAGTATCTGATAATTAGATTTAGGGAATCGCCGGAGGCGCTTGCCGGTGTGCAACATCGAGCATGAACGAAAGGTTGGGATTGTCCGGTCTGAGGATAAGATGCAGGAACGATTGTAGTACCCATTACTCA
>JAUZPC010000563.1 GCA_030706105.1 Bacteroidota bacterium
GATTTTCAAATGCTTTTTCATCTAAAGGCAGCACCTCTTTTACTTCATCAACCCAGAAACCATAAAGCTGCTCATCTGCCTCATAAAGCAAAAAACTTTGATACTTTCGAGTTGGTATCAACTCCGTATCAAAGATCTCTGCAATATTAAAGACAGGTATCTCTTTTCCCTTAATAATAATTTTACCTTCCCTCGTCCTATATTGCTCTACTGAGTGTATTAATTGAACCTCGTCAATATTGCTTCCGAATTCTACAGAAGCAATTTTGAAAACAAGAATTCCAATCCATTTTTCCGGGTTATTTTTATTCATTTTCATATTAAGACAATGGAATAATTCTTTGCTTTAACGCAATTCTTATGCCATGGGAAATATATTTTATTATATTGCTTAAAACGGTTTTTTGTTTTTGATTTTCTAATTTTTAGATATGATTTCTGGAATCTGTAATATTTAAGTTATAAGCTATCCGGCAGGTTTTAAGGCCTGCCGGATAAGGTTGTTTTGTTATTGATATTATTTCATTAACATCATTTTCTTAGTTACATTAAAATCACCGGCTTTTATCTGGTAGAAATAAACGCCTGATGATAAGTTGGATGCATTAAAGTTTACATTATAGTAGCCTGCTTCTTTTACATCATTTACCAATGTGGCTACCTTTTGGCCCAATGAGTTATATATTGATACTTCAACATGTGACTGTTTTGGTAACTGATAACTTATTATCGTTGATGGATTGAATGGATTTGGATAATTCTGGTTTAATCCGAATGTTGTTGGTACTGAGTTTGAACCGCCTGCTATGCCTGACTGCATATGCATATTGCTGCTGTTTCTTATTTCTGCACTGCCTATACCTATTTCACTCTTACCTTCAAAGCGTAATACCATTAACTCGCCTTCGCTGTTTAAGCCCTTTACATCTGAGCCCATTATTGCAAAGTCAACATTTACTGTGTTTCCTGCTGTTTTGCTTAACAACATTACGGGGGTGGTATATCCGCTTAAAAGACTTCCATTTGATACACCTAAGAATTTTCCGAATTTACCATTAAAGGTTAACTGCATTCCTCTGATATCTGCAATGCCGCCTTTAATTGTAACAGGAACCAATGTCTCATTACCGCTTATCTGTGCTTCACCAAGGGCAAGGATAACCGGTTCTTTTGGAGCTGCTATTGTTTTAGGATATGTATGGTTTGCACTCAGTCCATAGCTCATTGAAAAGATTACTAAATCTTCAAAGTTAATCTTGCCATCTACTGTCGGTAAGCCATATACTGTATTTGTACTTGTTGGACCTACATCATACTTAACTTTATAATTTGCCATATCAACATTGCCTACGCCTGACCAGTATGCACCGGCTAATAACGTTAAGTCAGTAAAGTTAACTAATCCATCGCCTGTTGTTTCCAAGGTTGGAGTTGCTACATCGCCCAAGTATGCTTTTACTGCTGTGTTATGAGGGGTTACATATACACCATATTGCCCGCCATTACCATCAAATGCTCTAAAGTCAACTGCGCCAAAGCTAATTGGTGCATATCCGGGGTGTTTTAAGCTGAGATTTAATTTTGCTATAAAATTGCCAGGAGCAGTTGTAAAGTTTGTATTGTCCAGTCTGCTGGCATTTATTGTTACACTGCTTGTACTTCCTAACTGATTAGTATAGAAGGTAAAGTTACCACCATCAAACAAGCCGCCTGTTTTATCTATTCCTGCGAAGTCATATTTTGTATTATCCCATTCCAAGGTAATATTTGCTGCTCCGAAAACTGAATTATCCTGAGGAACAATATTTACACTGATTGGCGCTGTAAAGCCCCAATCA
>JAUZPC010000564.1 GCA_030706105.1 Bacteroidota bacterium
CAGGCTTGGATTACTGAAAGTATCAATTTATTTTAATTCAAAATTTGAGTTAGTTGATTTCCATATTACCAAACATGAACCTTAAAATAACCATTTGGTAACGGCTACGATTAGCCGAAATTTTTAAAGCTCAGTTAAATTGAATAAAGTCCCGTGTAGTAATTATCCCTGCTTTCTTGTAAATTTTTCCACACGGTTATTAAGAGGCTTCACCGTTCTTAAGTATTTATAAATTGCTGAAAGATCGTTCTTTGTCATTCCTGCAAACATAAGCCACGGCATCACTGTATTAAAATCATTCTGACCTACCTGCTGCAGATGGTATGAAGTGTCTGCATATTGTTTAAATTTTTGAATAAAAATTTCTTCACTCCAGTTACCGATACCGTTTTCTTTATCAGGAGTAATATTTGCAGAAGTAACAATTGTGCCGTTTGGAAAATCAAATTCACGGCCACCACCAAACTCAGTCCCGGCAATACGCTTACCATTATCAACTTTGCTGTGGCATTCTACACAGTTGGCAGCGGTGACAAGATATTTGCCGTATGCTATAACATTATTGGTATCTGGCTTTGTAGAAAGAGTTGCCCTGGCAGGCATAGTATTAACAATAATATTTACGGGGAAATCAAGCTTTCTGTCAGGAACATCATTTTTTACGGGGGTTAAGGTACGCAGGTAAGCAATGATACTATATATGTCTTCTTTATCCATTTTCCCATAACCGAGATAGCCCATTAAAGGAAATAATGCTTTGCCGTATTTATTCTCCCCGGTTGTGATAGTACGGAATATTTCTCCGTCTGTCCAGTTGCTCAAGCCATAAGGAGTAATATTTCTCGAGTATAATGTGCCCGGAAATCCAAGTTCCTTTCCGAATTTTTCACCGCCACCACCGAGATCTTCCTTGATAGGACCTGCATACACGGTCCAGTCGCGATGACTATGGCAGTCCATGCAAACAGCAACATGATTAGCAAGATATTTGCCTCGTGCAACACGTTCAGGCGTAACCTCAACTTTGATATCCGGAGCATCACCTACATTGGGCAATGCCGCTTTTACATAAACGACAACGCCGGCTACTCCGATTATTATCACGAGTAGAATAATAAGTACTACTTTTAATACTTTTTTCATGTATAAAATTTGCTTTAACTAACGATTAAATTTTCGGGGGACAAATAGCGTTGAACGTAGGAGCGGCCATAAAGATAATGGATGGGAATATCATTTTAAAATCTTTCTTTTAAAACTGCAGACTGAATGCTGTTCCTTCACCAATCCTAGATTGAACATTAATATTTCCTTTATGCAGCATCATAATTTGTTTGCATAAACTCAGGCCAATACCACTTCCGTTTTTCTTGGTACTAAAAAAAGGAATAAATATTTTATCCATAATTTCTTCGCTCATCCCTGAGCCGTTATCTGCCACTTTAACTATAATTTTTCGATTAGGCAAAAGTGACGCAGATAAAATAATTTGGGGTTCAGGACTATCTTTAACGGCTTCAATTGCATTTACAATTAGGTTAATAAGTACCTGCTCTACAAGGCTTGTATCGGCTTGCAGCAAAAGATCTGTATCTTTTAAAACAATGTCGAGTTCTATATTTTTTTGTACGAGTGTAGGTTCCATTAACTGGTGCAATCCCTCGAACAAATCCCTTACATAAATTGGTTTTAAATTGGGCGTTGTAATTTTATTCAGGTTTCTGTAGGTCTCCGCAAATTTTAATAATCCTTCACTGCGCCTTTTAATAGTTTCAATGCCTAACTCAAGATCGTGCACCGCCGAAGATTTATTAGTCATATGCGATAC
>JAUZPC010000565.1 GCA_030706105.1 Bacteroidota bacterium
ACCCCGGCATTTATTGCAATTACCGCAGCATCCCCGGCAGAAAAGTATTTAGTAACAGCATTCATATTCATTGCATCGGTAACAACAAGCCCATTAAAGCCCAGTTCTTTTTTAAGGATATTAGTTACAACTTCTTTAGAAATGGAAGCAGGCAGTGAGCTCTTCCCTTCCAAAGCCGGAACATTAAGATGCCCCATCATTACAGAAGCTACGCCATAATTGATAGTACTTATAAATGGAAAAAGTTCATTATTAAAAACTTCGCGTCTTGTTCCGTTTATACGCGGCATATCTTTGTGTGAATCAATTTCTGTATTACCGTGACCGGGAAAGTGTTTGGAAGTTGAAATGATTCCCCCATCATTCAAGCCCCTGAGAAATGCAACCGAAAAATCAGCTACAATATTTTTATCCGAGGAAAATGATCTAATATTGATTATTGGATTTTCAGGGTTATTGTTTATATCTGCAACCGGGGCAAAGTCCTGATGTACACCTATGGCCCTGCATTCTTTTGCAACTGCCAATCCCATTCTATATGCCAAATTGGTATCACCCGTTGCAGCTATTGCCATATTGTACGGAAACTCTATTGCATCAGTAAGCCTCATACCGAGGCCGCGCTCAAAATCTGAAGTAATTAAAAGAGGAGTTTCTGATAAAGCCTGTAGTTTATTAATAAGAATTGCTTCATTAACAATGTCGCCTTTGAAAAATACCAGCCCGCCGACTTTATACTCCCTGACAAGTTTTTCCAACCTTTTAAACTCAGAAGAGTTATTATTGGTAAAATTACCAAGGGCCCAGGGTATTACAAGCTGGGCAGCTTTTTCTTTTAACGTTAAATGCGCAAGCGTGTTTTCAATCCAAACAGAATCATCCCTGGATATGCTGAAGAAATATTTTTTTTGTCCTGCCTGAATCATGCTTTGCTTAGAATTAGACATATTTCGTTTATATACTTTAACAGAATGCGAGGATATTTTTGGCTGTAAAAACGCAAAAATGATAACAATTATTACCCAAATATAATATGCACTAAATCTGTTTAGCTTTTTCATCGTAATTCTTATGGTTTAATTATAAGATGCAGTTAAGTCATTTACGGTTCCGGAATAGCAGCAATCAACCAGAAAGACATCTCTGCCCCTTATTAATAAAGCCGGAAATCAAATTTAATTTACCGGTTTTAGAATAATGAAATGATGATAAAGAACAAATTCAGAATTATTTTTTAATTAAGTCAGATATATACAAAAGTAGAAATACCTATTCCAGCGATTTTACAACTTCATCATGAAGCTTTGGCCTGACCTCGCCAATCTTGCTGTTATTGCGGGTTGGATAAACCCTGTTAGTTAAAAAGACCACAATTAATTTCCGATCAGGATCAGTCCATACGCAGGTACCTGTATAACCGGTATGCCCGTAGGAAAGAGGTCCAAACAGATTACCCGCAGAGGAGCCATTTGGAGATTTTGTATCCCATCCCAATCCTCTTGTACTTTGTTCAGAGTATTTAGCAGTAAACAAAGAGACAGTACTTGCCTCGATAAATCTTTTTCCCTTATAAATACCTTTATCTAAAATCATTTGAAGGATTTTGGATAAATCTTCAGCGGTAGAAAAAAGACCGGCATGCCCGGCTACACCTCCAAGAACAGAAGCAGCTTCATCATGCACTTCGCCCTTAAATTGGCTTTTGCGACATTAGTTGTAATATTCATTTGGTGCGCATTTTTCTTTCAAATTTTTCGGCGGTTTATACATAGTTCTGTTCATACCGAGCGGTTTGAAAATTTCCTGAGTACAAAATTCTTGC
>JAUZPC010000566.1 GCA_030706105.1 Bacteroidota bacterium
AAGCAACCGGAAAGTTTTCATAGTGGGCTTTTGTAAAGAGCATCGCCTCTTTGTATGCTAAATCTATATCTATTTTAATATTCGGATTATTCATTCTTGCATTAATTATAATTGCTACATAGTAAAAATACAAAAAAAATGCTTACTGGCGTGCAAAATTTTTAGTGTACCTAGATAGCATTCTTAACACTAAAGTACCTCAGATTATATAACTGCCAATTAAATAAACTATTAGGGTCAGATTTGTAAAGAAAAATCAATAGGATTCTTTTAAGAACCTCTCTTTTTTCTCATTTCTATTTAGCCTAAATTTCATTAAATTTGAAGTTTAAATAAAATTTTGTATTAAAACCGCTTGGAATATAATAATCCAATTTTTATGCTTACCAAGTAATAAAGTAATCTTTGCTATAGATATATATGAGTAATATTAAGGAAATAAATAAGAGACGTACATTTGCAATTATTTCTCACCCGGATGCCGGAAAAACTACTTTAACTGAAAAATTTCTGCTTTATGGAGGCGCTGTTCAGCTTGCCGGTTCAGTTACTGCACGAAAGAACCAAAGGAGTGCAACGTCTGACTGGATGGAACTGGAAAAAAAGCGTGGAATTTCAATCAGTTCCACCGTTCTACAGTTCGATTATAAGGGTTTTAAAATAAATCTGCTTGATACTCCCGGCCACGAAGACTTTTCAGAAGATACTTACCGCGTATTGACTGCCGTTGATGCGGTAGTAATGGTTATTGATGCTGCTAAAGGCATAGAGGCTCAGACCAGAAAATTATTTGAGGTCTGCCGTAAAAGATCCATTCCTATTTTTACTTTTATGAATAAGCTAGACCGTCCCTCCAGAGATTCTATTGAACTTTTGGATGAAGTTGAACAGGTACTTGGCCTTAGGGTGTACCCCATGAACTTTCCACTTGGAAACGGAATAGACTTTAAGGGTGTTTACGACAGAATGAATAAACAAATTCATTTGTTTGAAAGAACAACCGGCGGACAGTACATGGCACCCGTTTCTACACATGGCATTGATGACCCTTTTGTTAAAGACAGATTAAGCAAGGATGTATTTGATAAAGTTATTGAGGAATTAGAGATATTAGACGCTGCAGGAGAAGATTTTAATCTGGATAAAATTATTAAAGGCGAACTTACGCCGGTTTTCTTTGGAAGCGCAATGAATAACTTTGGTGTACAGCTTCTGTTAGACGGCTTTTTAGATTATGCTGTCCCCCCTTCCCCAAGACAAAGTTCGCGCGGAATTATCTATCCTGACAATGATGAGTTCTCAGGTTTTGTATTTAAGATTCAGGCAAACATGGACCCAAAGCATAGAGACAGGATTGCTTTTATGCGGGTTTGCAGCGGTAAGTTTGAACGTGATATGCAGGTTATACATACAAGAACAAATAAAAAGATCCGCTTGTCAAACTCCCAAAAGATGTTTGGACAGGAACGCGAAACAATAAACGAAGCATACGCGGGCGATATTGTAGGATTTGTAGGTAATGCAATATTTGGCATAGGCGATACCTTAACGGAAGACTCTACAATTGAGTATGCTGAAATTCCAAGGTTTGCACCTGAGCATTTTGTTTTTCTTCATAACCCCATTCCGGCTAATTATAAGAAATTCCGAGATGGATTAGACCAGCTTTTACAGGAAGGTGTTATTCAGTCGTTCTATATAAAGAATTCCTATTCAAAAATTCCTCTGCTCGGCGCTGTTGGTCCCTTGCAGTTCGAGGTTGTACAATACCGCCTTCAAGACGAATATGGTGCAGAGTCAAGGATTGAGCAGACCAACTGGC
>JAUZPC010000567.1 GCA_030706105.1 Bacteroidota bacterium
AATCCCTTCAATCCAAAAAGCTATCCGGGGTTAAGTTAGGGCGGCCCAAAGGGCCAGGGAAAAGTAAACTAGATGTCTATAGGATAGAAATAGAAGCTTTGCTCAACAATGGTTCCACCCAAAAATTCATAGCCAACCGATACCAAGTTACCGAGCCTACCCTTTGTAATTGGATGAAGAAAAATAAGATTAAAAGAAATGCTCTCCTAAATTAAAATTGATTTGAAGTGTTTAATAAATAAAGACCCAGAACTGTGCTGGGTCTTTATTTATACTTACATTATTTAATCTACTATTCTAATTTAGTACGTACTGATTTTCCATAAAGAAGTAAATGGCTACTAAAGTCAACACTAGCATAATTCGCAAACATTACTTTCTTGGATTGATCTGATTTCCAAAAATTATCATCAAAACTAAAGCCTGATAAAGGGATAAAAACCAATCCTTTAAAGTCAACTTTCTTTCCTGTTAAATGTCTTTGAAGGCAATTACAAAATTTTCCCGTAATGGGTGTAGCATAAACATTAATATCTTCTTTAAATTCTTTAGTCCACTCTATTGTAATAGTTTGCACTTTTATTTTCTTTTTGTCTAATAATAAAATCGAGGAATCGATAGCCTCCGGATATCCTTTATCAAAATTATAATTTGTAGCTGTAGTATGCGTAAACACATCAATAGTATCGCCTTTACCACATTTTTCAAGTTTATCTTTTGAATATTCCGATAAATATAAAGGGAATAGATAAAAATCTGTTCTTTTTATTGAATCGGTTGGTGTAATCCAATAAAATTTTTGAGTCCCTTTAGGATCTTTACTTCTCTTCATTTCAAAAGAGATTATTATATAACTTGTCTTATCATTTACTTGTGATAATAGGATATCACAAGTAAATGATAGTAATAATATAAAACTTAGTATTATTTTATTTTGCATAACTTTTATCCCATATTTGGTCAACATCAGAAGAAGATAATCCAGAAGGCGGGTAATCCATTAAACTCCCATTGGTAGATGGGTAGTTATCAGGTAGTAAAAAAGTATGTCCTATTTCATGAGGTAATGTTTCGGCTGGAGCACCTGGACTCTCTGTAACAAAAACACCATTACTTAATCCTTGAGAACCATTAGCAGAACGAGTGGTTACTATTGCTGCCGGAGCTACTTTACAATTTCCTACAACATCACTTTCAGAAGATACTATGCCATTAGCTATTCCAAATTGAATAACTTGGCGTGTTGTTCCTCCTTCAGTATTATTAGTTGGCGACCCCGTCACGTTAAACTTAAACTTTACAGTTTCTCCGGCAGAATTTTGGGTTCCTTTGCCATCAGCACCATTATAAGTATTATTCAATCGGGTTTGAACATCAGCAACTTTGGCAGTATTCCTTGCATCAATTCTTTCATTCTGCTTTGTTATTCTATCTATCTGCTTTTGTTTAGCATTTTTAGGAATATCCTTGTGTTGCTCAGTTAATACAACTACATTTTTCTCAATTGTTTTTACCCCATCTGCATCGGTATATTTTATTCCCTCTAATCCATCCAGCTCTTTAAGCCAAATTGAGTTGTTGCTACAAAATTGGTAAGGACTCATATATGCAAATTTTTCAGCAAGCCTGTCTTGCGTGAAAAAACGGCCTATCTGTGGATCATAAAACCTGGCGCCGTAATCATACCAATCCAAATTCGTACCGCTCAGCACGTCGTCCTGTTTTTCCTTGCCGTTGTACAGATACTTGTTGTCGTTATTGGGTGAGGTAGGTACAAAGGAACTGCCGAAAGGATAATATTCCGCTACCTGC
>JAUZPC010000568.1 GCA_030706105.1 Bacteroidota bacterium
ATTAACGAATGTCAAACAGAAATGAGAAATAAAAAAAAAAAAATTGATTTATAAAATAAAATCTTAACAAAAATCGAATCCTGTCGCGATATAGCCGCATTAAAAGATGTTCCACATATTGATTATAACCAGCAACATATTTATAATAACACAAGTTCAATTCAATCAACAATTTTGAAATATGAAAATCATTGGTCAAAGCCTTATGTAATAGGTGAATATTCTTATGATTGGGATTGGAATAATGTTACTACGGCTAATGGTTCTAATTTTGATTACGATTTAAAAAGAGGGCTTTGGTATGGATTATTTACTTCAACGCCTATCGTTCCAATGACCTGGTGGTGGGAATTTTTTGATGGAAGAGGTATGACTTCTTATTATAAGAGTGTTACTGATATTTCAAAACAAATGCTTTTAGCTGGCGCAGGTAATTTTTCATCAGCAAATGTTTCTTCCGGGGCTCTCGAACATTATGCTTTAAAATGCGGTAAAAAATATTTTATTTATCTACTGAATAATACCAGCGATTCTATATCGACGCCGGCTAATTTAACCGTTCCGGATAATGATACTTACACCATTAAAACCTTGGAGCCTTCAAAGTACAATTATATTATCAGAAATAGTATTGTTGCCACTTCGTATAATTTAAACCTTGGACCGATTAATTTGCCGTCGAGGGGTGAAGTAGTTTATATAATTTCACATGCGGCTGATAGTTCTGAAAATGTAGAAAAGCCATTTTTTAATAAGCCGGTAAGTATCCCTGGCAGGATTGAAGCTGAGAACTTTGATAAAGGCGCAGAAGGAATAGCATATCACGATTTTGATGTTTCTAATATTCCCGGTAAATATCGCAGTACTGATGGGGTAGACATTGATACAACTAATGATGGGAGTTATTGTATCTCGGATATAGTAAAAGGAGAATGGCTGAAATACAGTATAAATGTGGAAACTGAAGGAAGTTATTCGATTGATGTCCGGGTTGCTGCTGCAGATACAGGAAAGTCATTCAGAATTCTTTTAGATAATCAGTATGTTACAGGAAATATAAAAATCCCTCAAACAGGTGGATTACAAAAATGGGAAACAATTAGTGTCCCCCTTAATGTTGCAAAGTTGACTCAGGGGCAAAAAAACTTGCAGATTGAAATGGAGATTACATCTGGACTTGCCATTGATTATTTGGATTTTAAATTGACTAATGCGGCTCCTAAGGTCAAATTGATTAGTCCTAAAGCGGACACTTCATTTATTGCACCGGTGTCTGTTAATGTTGCGGCTGATGCTTCAGATGAAGATGGATCGATTACTAAAGTTGAGTTTTTTAACGGTGCAACAAAACTCGGGGAATCTCTTAATTCACCGTTTTCATTAAGTTGGAATGCAACTATTGGCTCATATCGGTTATATGCCATCGCTATAGATGATAAAGGCCTTTCAACGTGTTCTGATACACTTAGGGGTTTAGTATCAGTTTTATCTGATTTACCTGGCATAGTCCGGGCCAAGAATTATGATATTGGGGGAGAAGGAGTTGGTTATCATGATCTTACTCCTGGCAATAAATTTGGTTATTATAGGAATGATGATGTTGACTTGGAACAATGTACGGATACTAACGGGGACTATGATCTGGGTGATTTTTCGACGGGTGAGTGGGTTCAATATACTGTGAACGTTACTCAAACTGGCACTTATAATATTGATTTCAGAATAGCTACTGATATGAGTGGTACCGGTTTTTCTTTATGGGTGGATGGAAATAATGTTACAGGAACAATTAATGTTTCAAAC
>JAUZPC010000569.1 GCA_030706105.1 Bacteroidota bacterium
AACTATGAAATGGAAGTTAAGGTAACCGGCATTCCAGCTGCTGATACGGGTTTTGTGATAGACCTTAAATTACTAAGTGATATTATAAATGAATCAGTAATTGAAAAATTTGATCATAAAAACCTTAACCTTGATGTAAAAGAATTTTCTAATTTGAACCCAACTGCAGAAAATATTGTTATAGTCATTTATGAAATCCTGCGTGAGAAAATAGACAAGGATCTTGCCTTACAGGTTCGCCTATACGAAACACCCAGAAACTATGCAGAATATCCTGCAGGATAATTTTTTAACTTAAATATTTTTAAATGGCTTACAGAAAAATTGAAGAATACGATGAAAAAGTTACAGGCGGATTAGTAAAGACCTATAAAGAAGCAATTCATCTGCTGGGGGAAGATCCGGAACGGGAAGGATTATTGAAAACTCCCGAACGTTTGGCTAAGGCAATGCAATTTGCTACACAAGGATATAGTACGGATGCCAAGGCTATTCTTAATTCCGCCAAGTTTCATGAAGAGATGAATGAAATGATTATTGTAAAGGATATTGAATTATACAGTATGTGTGAACATCACATGCTCCCTTTTTTTGGAAGGGCACACATTGCTTATATCCCAAATGGATGGATAACCGGACTGAGTAAACTGGCACGTGTTGTAGATGTTTTTTCAAGACGCTTGCAGGTGCAGGAAAGGCTTACAACGCAAATACTGGATGCAATTAAGGAAACTTTAAATCCGCATGGAGTTGCAGTTGTAATAGAAGCAGCTCATCTTTGTATGATGATGCGTGGTGTACAGAAGCAAAATTCGGTAACAACTACTTCTGCATTTTCAGGAGAATTCGAAAAGCAATCAACAAGAAATGAATTCATTAATCTTATACAGGCTGACCTTATTAAAAGACGTTAAATAATAATTTAAATGAAGCATGCTTTTATATTTCCCGGACAAGGCTCACAATTTATTGGGATGGGTAAAAACTTATATGATGAAGATGAACAGGCTCAGCTTTTGTTTGACAGGGCAAACGAAATTCTTGGCTTCCCGATTTCTGATGTAATGTTTTTCGGAACTGCAGAAGAATTGAAGCAAACCAATGTAACGCAGCCTGCCATTTTTTTACATTCTGTTATTGCGTTTAAAGCGCTTGCAGTTGACAAACCGGATATGGTTGCAGGCCATTCACTCGGGGAATTTTCTGCGCTGGTTGCTAATGAAAGCTTAAGTTTTGAAGACGCTTTAAAACTTGTTTCGATAAGGGCGAAGGCTATGCAAAAAGCATGTGAAGTTAACCCCTCAACCATGGCTGCTATACTGGCTATTGATGATAAAAGAGTGGAAGAAATATGCGCTTCAATTACAAATGAAATTGTGGTAGCTGCCAATTATAATTGCCCCGGGCAAATTGTTATTTCAGGTTCAATAAAAGGAATTGATGAGGCTTGTAAATTATTAAAGGAGGCAGGCGCCAAACGAACCCTTATTCTTCCTGTTGGTGGGGCTTTCCATTCTCCGTTGATGCAACCGGCAAAAGAGGAGCTTGCTAAAGCTATTGAAGAAACTGCTTTTAATTCCCCAATATGTCCTGTATATCAAAATGTAGTTGCAAAAGCGGTAACAAACTCAGCAGAAATTAAAACCAATTTGATTTCGCAACTAACCGGCCCTGTTAGGTGGACGCAAACCGTTGAGCAAATGATTGCCGACGGCGCTACGCGTTTTACAGAAGCAGGTCCGGGAAAAGTTTTACAGGGATT
>JAUZPC010000057.1 GCA_030706105.1 Bacteroidota bacterium
CTATCCATGTCAGACAATTGGAGCAGCAAGGGTCCTATGTTATCTGGGATATTCAGGCGACTTTAGAATTAAAAAAACATTTGAATATTTATTGGATACACAAGAAGAAGATGGAGGTTGGAAATGCAATAAATTCTTTTTTGGCAAAGGACCTGAAACAAATTATTCTAATCCGGGACCGACATTAGAAGCACTGGATGCCTTTAGATTTACCGATTTACTAAATTCCGACAAACGCCTAGATAAAGCTATTGATTTCCTTTTATGGCATTGGGAAACAAAAAAACCGATTGGACCTTGCCATTACGGGATAGGCACTCTGTTTATGAAAACTGAATTTCCTTTTTTCCGCTATAATTTGTTTCACTATTGTTATACCTTATCTTTTTATAAAAAAGCTCACAAAGATAAACGGTTCAAGGATGCACTAATTCTGCTTACGGAAAAACTTATTGATGGAAAAATGATTATTGAGAATCCGAACAGACAACTTGCAGAAATGGATTTTTGCAGAAAAGGACAGCAAAGCGATTTGGCTACAATTAAGTTTAGAGATCTGATGATAAACATAGGAGAGTAACTGCTTAGCACAACAAAGGCTCATGCGCTATGCAGGATTCAGTATATCTTCAACCTTCCGGTAAGCTGGGGCTTGTGCGGAAATTGTCAATATTTACAATTATTGGTCTTTGGGGTAATTACATCCTAAAACCACCGACAGAAAGTTATCCTCATATATGCGAACTTGAAGATCTTACTATGCATATTGCAAGAATTTTGGGGATTAAGACCGCTTTGCACGGATTGGTTCCATTAGCTTCTGGTGAGTATGCATATTTAACTAAAAGATTTGACAGAGTTAAGGGGCGAAAATTAGCGTTGGAAGATATGGCTCAATTAACCGGTGTGCTTACTGAAAGGAAATATTCGGGCTCTTTAGAAAAAGTTGGTAAAACCATTTTACAATATTCATCGATGCCGGGTAACGACATAATTAATTTTATTGAAATATTAATTTTTTCTTTCATAACAGGTAACTCCGATATGCATTTAAAAAACTTTTCGTTATTGACTAATGAGAAGAAAGAAGTACTCCTTTCCCCTGCTTATGACTTACTGCCCGTCAAACTGTTACTACCAGGAGACAAGGAAGAAACTGCTTTAAGTATGAATGGTAAGAAAGCAAAACTGAGTAAAAAAGATTTTTACAATTTGGGAAAATATTTTGGATTATCGGATTTAGTTATTTCTAATATTTTTAAGAAATTCGCTAAAAAAATGAGCGAAATAATGTCATTTGTTGATTATGGATTTATTCCTCAACAACTTATAAAAGACTACAAAGATCTAATTCAAGAAAGAGCCGGGCGGTTGGATTTGTAAATTACATTGCATAGTTCGTAATTCCGGATTTCATTTGAAATAGATTCTACGGATTACTAACAATAATTTTACTTGTACTTCCTTAGAAATTCTATTCTATCATTAAGCTGATCAATTGGGGTAAGCAGTTTATCTTTGCCATAAATAGCTTCTTCCCTGCTTGTAAAGGCAAGTTCATAATCCTTGCTCATAACAATTGCTTCTTCTGGACAGACCTCTTCACAAAATCCACAGAAAATACATCTAAGCATATTTATTTCAAACTTAACAGGGTATCTTTCCTTTTCCTTTTCGGTTTCAGATGCCTGAACTTCAATAGCCAATGGCGGGCAAACGCGGGCGCACAGCCCACAGGCAACACAGCGTTCTTCTCCATCCGCTTCCATTACAAGTACCGGGCGTCCACGATATGATGGAGGAGGTATAAACTTATCCTCCGGATATTCTATGGTATATTTTGGCTTAACCATATTTTTAAATGTTAAAGCCAGGCCCTTTGCTATTTCAGGTAAATATATTTTCTGCCAGAATGTTAGGTCCTTTGTTCTCTTTTTAACTGCCATCGGGAACTCTTTATATTCTTCTTATTCTATAAATATTATTCACATATTTACTAATGTTTGGGAAATAGTACTAACAAACATTGTAATATTTTTTAAGGCTTAATATACATAACTACTATTGCTACCCATACAAGATTTAACAAGGAAAGCGGGAACATCACTTTCCATCCCAAATTCATCAGTTGATCATACCTAAACCTTGGAATGGACCATCTTACCCACATAAAGAAAAACAATATGAAAGCAAGCTTAAATATGAAAGTGAGAATCTGTATTGCAACAACCAGCCACGGAGCCAAACCAAAAGACTCAAGCCAAGGGAAATGCCATCCTCCGAGATATAAAGTAACAATAAGGGCACCGGAAATAATCATGTTGGCATATTCAGCAAGGAAAAAGGAAGCGAATTTCATACTGCTATACTCAGTATGATAACCTCCAACAAGTTCCGGCTCCGCTTCAGGTAAATCAAACGGAAGACGGTTAGTTTCAGCAAAAGCAGATACAAAGAAAGTAATAAATCCGATTGGCTGTATGACGGCATTCCAAAGCCAGCCGCTTTGTGAATATACAATATCATACGGCCTTAAAGATCCGGCAAGAAGCAGGACACCAGCAACTGAAAATCCCATGGATATTTCATATGATATCATTTGAGCTGAAGATCTGATACCGCCCAGGAGGGAATATTTGCTGCCGGAAGACCACCCGGCAAAAGTAATTGCATAAACGCCAAGTGAAGTCAAAGCAAGCACGTATAAGATACCGATATTAACGTCAGCAGCTACAAGCTGAATATTATAGCCAAATAATTTTATGTCAGGCCCAATTGGAATTACTGCAAACGTAGTAAAGGCAACAAATAGTGCTATCACAGGAGCCAGAGTATGTACTACCTTGCTAGCATTAACAGGCACAATATCCTCCTTAAGAAGTAATTTACCCACATCGGCAAATGGTTGTAAAGCGCCTTTCCATCCGGTTCTGTTAGGCCCAATTCTATTTTGCGCCCATGCACTAATTTTTCTTTCAAAATATACCAGATACGAAACTGTTAAAAGCAGCAAGGTAAACACTATCAAAATTTTAATAAGTGTTATTACAATTATTTCCCAGATATTCATTAAGTATAATTCTCCTATAATGCTTTTGCCAATGGCTGGTTTATGCTGTCTTTGACAGGAACTCCCAACTCACCAAGAATATTATAATTTAATCCATTAAGAGCGTCAATATTTTTACTCATTTCAAGGAAAATATCCTCAGCTATATTATACTTTAGTCTAAAATCTAATTCTTTAGCAACATTCATTAGAATTGTCCAGGACGGAAGGGCATCCTTAATATTTTTCTGAGCCCAACTGTCATACTCTGTTCCGAATTTATCTTGTCTGGATAACTTTTGTCCATCCAAAGATTTATCCGGTGTTGCAAGAGCAACAGCAGGCCTAATACGTTGAACGCGTCCTTCAAAATTTATCATAGTTCCATTTTTTTCAGCATATGCAGCAGCCCCGAAAATGATATGAGCCAAGTCAGTAGTTTTGTTGAAATTTACAGAATGGACAATGAGTAACTTTAATTTGGCAAAAGCTTCAGCAGCTTCCGGATTGCTCTCTGCAATATCATCTTCAAGCAAATAAACTACCTTAATTTTACCGTCATTAATTTTTTGGATAATTTCTGAAAGTGCAAACCCGTTTTTCCCCGGTCTAATACCAGCTAGTTCCGCACCAAATGAATTAGGAGTTATATCATTACGCTTCAAAATATCATCACCGAATGCAGGATTTTCATGTCGCATAAAATCAAGATTTGAGACCCCAAAGTTCTTTGCAATTTTTGCGAGCAGATAGTTGTCTTCATTTGTGGCAAAGGGGGAACCAATAAATGCAATCTCATCTTTAGCATATTTCTTTAATTCATTCGCTGCTTTTCTGTATGCACTTTCCCATTCAGTTGGCACATGGGAAAGACCTTCCTTAATAAAAGCACCGTTTATTCTGGTTTCAAGCTGGTTGATGTTCTTAAATGTATTCAATCTGCCATGGTCGCACATCCAATAACTGTTAACTTTTTCATTTTCACGGGGAGTAATTCTGAGGATTAAATTGTTCCTTACCCATATATCAGAATTGCAACCTCTGGAACATCCGGTACAAACAGATTTTGTTGTGGACATCTCCCAGACACGGGATTTAAATCTGAAGTCTCTGTTAGTTAAAGCACCAACGGGGCAAATATCGGTTACATTAAGTGAATAATCATTATCCAGTTCTTTACCCGGATATGTAACAATAGTAACCCTGTCACCTCTTTGAACAAATGTAAGTTGAGGTTCCTTAACAATTTCGTCGCAAAACCTTATGCAGCGGGAACAGGAGATGCATCTTTCACCATCAAACATAACATTGGGACCCAGCGGAACGCGCTTTTCTTTATGCTGCTTTTCTTCCTTAAACCTGCTTTCACCAACGCTATAATCATAAGCATATTCCTGAAGTTTGCATTCACCTGCTTCATCACAAATAGGACAGTCTAAAGGATGGTTAATTAGAATAAATTCCATCACTGCATTTCTTGCATTAACCGCCTTTTCAGAATTTGTAAATACTACCATACCATCAGCAGCAAGAGTTGCGCAAGCAATAACAAGCTTGGGCATTTTCGCAACTTCCACTAAGCAAACCCTGCAATTGCCCGAAATTGATAATTTGGGGTGCCAGCAGAAATGCGGTATGTTTATACCGTTATCTTTTGCAGCCTGAATTATTGTCTGCCCCGATTTGAATTCTATTTTTTTACCATCGATTGTAATCGTCGCCATAATTTTCCTAAAATTGAAACTCAATTTAATATAAATGACTTTTTATACAATTACTTATCCGCACTCAATACAACTTTCGTCAATAATTTTTCATCAAGTATTTCATTAGCAAGTGTAAAAATATCTTCCGGAGAAACTTCATTTATCATTTTAACTACTTCATCTACAGTAATTAGTTTTTTGTAGTAAATTTCAGAACTTGCAATTCTATTCATGCGGGAAGACATACTCTCCATGCTAAGAATCATATTTCCTTTAATATATTCCTTAGCTTTATTTAGTTCTTTTACAGATACTTCTTTTTCAGTTATTTTCTTAAACTCATTATAAACCAGTTCTTCTGCTTTCTCAGCCTGGTTACTATTCGTAGAGAGATACACACCGAAAGCAGAAATATCATAGAATGAGTTAATAAAAGAATTCAGTTGATATCCAATTCCGTGCTTTTCTCTAATGGACTGAAAAAGTCTTGAACTGCTGCCTTCACCTAAAATGTGGGATAGTATATTGGCTGTTATCCTTTTATTGCTGTTAAAGCCATAAGTCCCGTTTCCGATAATAAGGTGAACCTGCTGTATTGGTCTTTTAAGCTTTTTGTTTATAGGTTTTGTACTTTTTACAAATTTTCTGGAAACTTTATTATGGTTTAGTTCCCTTGTAAAGTATTTATCTACCAGCTTTATTAAGTCATTATGATTAATAGCTCCTGCCCCTGCAATTACAAGATTATTAAAACCATAGTGTTTATTCATATAATCAAATAAGTCATCTTGTGTAAAAGCCGAAACAGTATCCTCTGTTCCAATAATAGGCAATGATAAGGAGTTACCTTTGAACAGGACTTCTTCAAATTTATCAAAGATTAATTCTTCCGGGTTATCATCAATATCATTCATTTCATCAATAATTACTGATAATTCTTTCTTCATTTCAGATGGTTTGAACACCGGGTACTGTACCATATCTGCAATTACATCAAAAGTCCGCTCAACATTCACGTCCAGTCCCCTGCCATAATAGCAGGTATGTTCCTTTGAAGTGAAAGCATTAAGATATCCGCCATATGCTTCAATATCCTCAGCAATTCTTTTAGCAGTGCGTTTTTTAGTCCCTTTAAAGACCATATGTTCTATAAAGTGCGTAATACCATTTGTTTTTAAATCTTCATCCCTTGAACCGACATTAAACCAAAAACCAAGTGAAATTGATTTAACATAGGGTATATTTTCGGAAATCAGGGTAATCCCGTTATCAAGAATAGTTTTATTAAAAGTATCCAATTTTTTCTTTTCAATGTTAGTAAATAGCGTACAAATATAGATAAATAGGAATAGTTAGACAATGAATAACGTAATGTATAGTATGATCCGGATTGGTAAGAGCTTTATTGTTTAGGAAAGTCGATAAGTATAAAATTTAAAATGAAAAAAAGTAAAGCCAGCAACTGCTTATATGTTTTTGTTTTCCCTCATTTGCATCTTACTACAAAAGCCACAACCTATGGAGCAGGTAACAAAAATTCAATATAAAAACAAAAAGGCAGCTTTAGATAGCTGCCTTTGAAACTAGATTAAAAGGACATTACAGCAATACAAATTAATATTTACTGTAAATAGCCTCAATATTTTTATATGCTTTTGTCAGAATTTCTTCATTAGGTAAGAATACTACCCTAAAGTGATTCGTTCCCGGAACCTGGCCGAAACCACTTCCGGGGACAACAACAACACCAGTCTCTTTAATTAGATGGGCAACAAATTTTGCATCATTTCCATCTTTAAGCTCAATTTTAGGGAAAGCATAGAATGCACCTTCAGGTTTAACACAGGAGATGCCAGGAATAGCATTAAGCATTTCTACAGTAATATCTCTGCGTTTAGTAAGCTTAGCCATAGCTTCAACCAGATGAGCCTGATTACCACCCAATGCAGGTTTTATTGCATATTGTTCAGGATGGTTTGCTGACAAGCGGGCTCTTAAAATTTTATTTATTGCTTCAATGTAGTTACTTAAAATTTCTTTATGGCCGCTAACAATACCCCAGCCAATTCTAAAGCCGGGTACAAAATAGTTTTTAGACATACCGCCGAAGGTAATGCAAGATACATCTTTATTTAAAGATCCAATAGAAACATGCTTCTTGCCATCAAAGAGTAACTTGTCGTAAATTTCATCTGCAAATATCACCAAGTTGTGCTCTAACGCTAAATCAATAATCTGCAATAAAATTTCTTTTGAATACAAAGAGCCTGTAGGATTATTAGGATTTATAAGGACAATAGCTTTGGTTTTGTCATTAATTTTACTTTTAATATCTTCAATATCAGGCTGCCATCCATTGCTTTCATCAAGATAATAAGGATTTTCCATCATCTGAAGTTTGCTGGAAATTGCAGTATAAAGAGGGTATCCGGGCGTAGGAGTTAAAACATTTTCGCCGTCATTAACTAAGGCTGTCAGGCAAATTTCAATTGCTTCACTGGCACCGGTAGTTACAAAAATATCTAATACGTTATCAATGCCTTTTCTATTAGCTTCCTCTTCTATAGCTTTTATTGCTTCCGGAATACCTGATGATGCCGAATAACCATTTTTATTCTTTTGCATTGCTTTGTAGGTTTCCTCAATAATATATGATGGAGGCGCAAAATCAAACAAGTTAGGATCACCGATATTCAAATACAACATTTCCTTACCTGATTTAGCTGCCTGCTGAGCTAAAACGACAATATCTCTAACAGCATATTTAATTTCTTCTGTTCTTACTGCCGGTACTATTTCTAAATTTTTAAACATAAATTAGCCTTAAAGGATTATTAATTTCACTACCCTAAATTAAAATTTTTATTGGGTATTATCAAACCAAATTTGAGAAGAGTTTTTGATTATTTTACAAATAAAATTTAGAACCCGAAATTGGAAATATCCATTGCCACCCCAAATTGGATACTCGGGATTAAACTATCTTCTTTTTCTGAATTAATCCATACGGATAACCAATATGAAGTTTTGTTCGTATTGTATACAAAGGAGGGAGAAACTATTCCGGGAAGTCCTACATTAGTTTGCAGACTTATACTGGAACCGTCTTCAAACTCCCAGGCATAATAAGGGAACACTGAAAAAGCAACATTAATAACTGCATCCTTTACATCTATAAATGCAGCCTTATTATTTTTTATCTCTTTTCTAAATTTATAAAAATCACCAAACTCTGAAAAAACACTCAATTGTAAGCCTATTCCAAATTTGAAACCACCGTATTTCAAGTTGGCCCCACAAGATATTGATGGATCAAATCCGAAATAAGTGTAGTTTTTATCATAATTTTTTCCTGTGAAATCAGGCGTAACAGAATAACACATGTTTGTGTTGTCATAAAAATTTTTCACTGTGTACCTCCCACCATAAAGCCCCAAACCTATATTAGCATTAAAATGCTCACTGGAAATCACCTTTGTTATTTTAGCTCTTAAGAAATAATTCGTCTCATCCTTATTAAAAGCTGAAGCTTTTGCAGCATCGAGCGATACATAATAGGAACTTGTTCTCTCTTTATAGTCTGACTTAACAATAAGTCCATTAGGATGGCTGCCATAAAATCCCGGAATGTATGCTCTATTACATCCTGTCAATAAATATGAGAAAATAATTACAACTAAAATTATATTATTATTTTTCAATAGCCCTCCGAATAAGGTCCGTTACCTGACGGAATTACCTGTCAATTAAATTAACAATATTATAAACTATCTTTAGCCAAACAATAATTTGCAAATAAATACTGCACCTAAAGTACCTGCAACATCTGCAATAAGACCTACAGGAAGGGCATGACGCGTATTTTTAATATTAACAGAGCCAAAATAAACAGCAAGTACATAAAAAGTAGTTTCCGAGCTGCCAAAAAATGTTGAGGTCATAATACCAATAAGAGAATCAGGGCCGTGAACTTTCATAGTCTCTGCCATTACACCCAGAGATCCACTACCTGATAGAGGTCTCATTAACGCCATCGGCAAAGCCTCAGCCGGCATACCAATCAGATTAGTAAAAGGCTGTAAAATGTATATTAACCACTCCATTGCTCCTCCGGCTCTAAAGATGCCGATAGCCACAAGCATAGCCACTAAATAAGGAATAATTCTAATAGCAACGTTGAATCCCTCTTTTGCCCCTTCTATAAAATGTTCATAAACTTTCACTTTTTTATAGGCACCATAACCGACAAAAGAAATGATAATTAAAGGAATGGCGAAAACAGAAAAATACTGGACAATAATTTTAAAATACTCTGCAAAGCCAGCGCCAAAATTTACTTTTGCAAAAACACCAGACGCAATAATAGAAATTATAGCTGCAAGAGCAAGAATAGAAACAACAATACCCTTAAAATGCGCTTTAAGATATTCAAAGAAGCCCATTTTGAAAGAAGTTCCCCCAAGCAGTTTTGCAGCGGAAAGTCCCGCAATTGTTGCACAAGTTGAACCGAATAAGGAAGTTCCAATAATAACGGCAGGATCGGCACTACCGGCGGCGGCCCTAATTGCAATAGCACTAGCCGGAATTAAAGTCATCCCGGCAGTATTTACTGCCAAGAATGTAACCATGGCATTAGTAGCAGTTCCTTTATTAGTATTTAGCTTATCTAATTCTTCCATCGCTTTAAGTCCAAATGGTGTAGCTGCGTTGCTAAGACCCAGCATATTTGCTGATATGTTCATGATCATGGATCCCATTGCAGGATGGTCAGCGGGAACTTCAGGAAACAATCTGGTAGTAATCGGCTTAAGACCTTTGGCAATAATTTTAATCAACCCGGCTTCATCAGCTATTTTCATAAGACCCAGCCATAACGCCATTATACCGATTAAGCCAAGGGCTATATTAACAGCAGTACCGGCATATTCCAGAGCAGAGTTTGTAACTTGTTTAGTTTTAGTAAAAGAAACTTTTTCCAAAACAAGTGCAGCATTTGAAGAAGAGTCAGAAATTGGTTCTCTAATATTCATATAACCTGTTAAATCATCTTCTTTTCCGGAAGCAGCAGCCATTTCCTGCCATATCTTTGGAAAAGTTTTATCTACTTTGAAAAAGAGTATATTTCTATTCCCTTTTTTGTCAAAAGATGATTTAGCATCAACAATAATATCCTGAGCTCCGTTTTCTGAATAGACCCTATTAAATTCAGACGATTTTATTTTAAGCTTAACATCGCTGTTTTCTTGGTATTTAAAACCTTTTTTATATAAAACCTGTGCAGTAATTTGATAATCATTTTTATATTTATTATTACTTTGGTTGATAACATCGGTTGTAACTGCCGCACCAATGCCAAGTAATAGCAAGGCCAACCATACATAGTTAAGCATAACAGCTCCGGAATTTATTTAACTATTTGAAATTTTTTATAGAACGGAAAAGAA
Source organism: Bacteroidota bacterium (assembly GCA_030706105.1). GTDB lineage: Bacteria > Bacteroidota > Ignavibacteria > Ignavibacteriales > Ignavibacteriaceae > JAUZPC01. The sequence continues at coordinate 10,200 of JAUZPC010000057.1, forward strand.
TGATTCCCGTTTTTATTTTCTGCAATTATTCTTATTATATGGTCGCCTTCTTGCAAATCGTCAGTCTTAACGTTTAATAAACCGCTATTTTTTACAAAAGTAAAATTATTGGTTTTCACTGAATCAATATATACAACAATGGAAGTACTTTTTATTCCAACTGTGTCTTTGATATAAAAAGATTCCACTAAATCCTTGCTATCTCCTGAAAGTTTGGCATCAGCACTTGAAATGGTAGGGATACTTTGAGAGAAATACCTGCATAACCCTTTAAATATTCCCCAAGCTTCAATTCTGTTATACTGATCCACCGCTAATTTGTTTTCCTGATAATTATTTGTAACAAATGCACATTCAACAAGAACAGCCGGAATCTTTGTAAGCCTAAGAACTGAAAAACCTGCTTTTGGATAAATATTATAATCAGAATACGTGCCGTCAAAAGAAGCAGGCCCACCTGGATTTCTTACGGCATAAGATATATCTCGCTGGATATATTTAGCAATATCATTCTGGCATGGTTCATATTCATAATCAGATGGCAAAGCATGATAATAAGTAGAAGTATAATTTATCCATTCATCATTATCATCTGCTGGTGCATTGTGGTGTACACTAATAAATATATCAGCTCCGGAATTATTTGCGGCTACAGAACGCGGCTTAAGTTCAACGGTACTGTCTGTAGTTCTTGACATAAAAACAGTGCCGCCGGCTTC
>JAUZPC010000570.1 GCA_030706105.1 Bacteroidota bacterium
AGGAGTAAGATAATCAATGTAAGCAATAGCTATAATCATTGAGAAAATCAGTAAAAACCTTATGGTTTTACTTAAAGTATAGAACCACGACATATACTTTGACTGCTTCATTAACGTCCTAATAAATAAGTATTTAACACTTTAAATATGTTATTAAAAATTTTTAATAACAATATATAATTTCACTCATGCCGGCAAAGTGTGCTAATCCGGGCTGGGGTTTTATATCATGTCAGCTATAATGGAACTATACTTCCCAAAGCCATAGCTGTATAATGTCCCATTAAATGAGACAACATATTAAGCCAAAAAGTTTAATTATCACGATGGAGAGGATCTTATTCTATATCGTTAATTGATAGCCTAAATAACCAGTATAACTGGTTAAAGAAATTAATTTTCCGAATGAGAAGAGTATGTGGTGCAGCCCGTTGATATTTATATTCCCGCCTAAATTAAATCCGGCGGAATTGACAGCATCCTGGCTGTCACGAGATTTATAGTACACCTCTCCGCCAAGTGTAAATGCCGAAGAAAAATCATACTGTGCCTGCCAGCCTGCAAAAACATAATTTTTATTACCTGTACCGGGATTTATCCAATAGCCTAATCCGCCATATGTTTGTAATTTCCCCCAGCTCTTTTGAATCCAGGCAGGTAAATATAGCTGTGTTTTACCATTCCCAAGCTGATTGGACTTTACGCCGGTTGGGAATTCTGCAATGGGAAAAACACCAACCATAAACCCGTCTTCTGTATTTATAAGCCGGAGTTTAACCCCAACCTCAGTATCCTTATATCCATAAGCTTTTCCGGCTTCAGTTTTAACATAACCAAGGGGAGTTATAATGTGCACCTGAACGTTTTGCGCCGCACCATAATTCACCTCAATTTGAGGGGCGGTTATATCAACATCATTATGTGTAAAGTTCATTTGGGAAGAGACATAAAACTCCCAATGGCCCAAATCAACAGTTTGAGGATCATCCGTAATAAAGGGTGGACCTGCAAACGCAGGCTCAAGACTTAAAGCCAAAAAGATTGATGTAAATGACAGAAATATATTTAGTCTATTCATATGCTGTGTACAAGATGGAGTCTCCAAAGTAATAGTATTCTACTTCTGCAAGTTTAAAAAGGGAATAGCTATTATTTTGTGCTTACTTTAATGTCTATTATTAGGAACACACCTATATTTTGTGAATATGTTTATTATCTGATATCAATAAATTACAGACGAAAAGGAAAAATATGAAAGCATTTAATGTATATCTCAACTTTAAAGGTATAACTGAAGAAGCATTTATTTTTTATAAATCTATTTTTGGCGGTGAGTTTTTGTGGCTTCAACGGTTTAAGGATACTCCTGAAAAAGAAAAATTGTCTCCTGCAGAGCAGGAAATGATTATGCATATTGCATTGCCGATCGGTGATGGAAATATTTTGATGGGTAGTGATTTCCTTGAATCCATGGGGCACACATTTATTGCGGGTAACAATTTCTATCTTTCCGTAAATACTCAAAGCAATGAAGAAACAGACAAAATATTTAGCAGCCTCTCGGCTGGTGGAAAAATTGAAATGCCTCTTCAGGATACTTTTTGGGGTGCCTATTTTGGAATGCTGACAGACAAGTATGGAATCCATTGGATGGTCAGTTACGATAAAAAGCCGTTATATTAGTTCTGCTAAAACGTTTTATATCTACCGGATATAATACTTTATTTTCCCCAATAAAAATAAATAGAAGGAATAAGAAAG
>JAUZPC010000571.1 GCA_030706105.1 Bacteroidota bacterium
ATAATTGGAAATTTTAGATGAAATAATAATTTCATTAAGGCATTGAAATATTTACATGAACCCATAATCAAGTACCCTGCGCAAATATTTTTTATCCTGCACTATCCAGGTTACTTCATAACTACCGGTTGCATCTTTGCACAAGAGGTATAAATAAATTCTATGTCCGTCTTTAGACTTATAAATTCCATTGCGTGATCTTAAAGTGCCTTTATCCATGTACGTTAGGTTAAGGTTATAAAGATCAGCATAAGCTGCAGTTGGTATTGCAATACTGTCGTTGTCTATAGTTATAGTAATATTGCCAATATATGTTTTAGGAATATTTCCATAGTTTCCGTAATAAGTTTTCCTGTCAATTCTTATTAAATATTTTTCATCATAATCAAGTTTATGCTTACTCTTGTCAAACGGTAAAAGTTTAATGGAAGCCTTAATATTATCTCCTTCAAAATTCATAAAATCAGGGCCAAAAGTGGTAAATGAAATTTTTTGTAATTCATCTTTACCAACAGCTTCATCAATACCTGATAACGTAAAAGTTGCCAGGTCTGCCCTTATTTCCGTCTTTGGCAATTTTGCAAAAGATTCATTTTTTTTACGGGTGTCCTGGTAATCATAATATTTTTGGGCGCTGCAGGAGAATCCATAAAGCATGCATACTGAAATGAAAAAAATTTTCATGTATTTATTTTCTGTGAATCTTAAAAATAAAAGAATCAAGGTTAATAAAAATAAAAATTAGTAAAGAAAATTGATCGTCCTCATTTATTGACGGGCAATTACAACAGATAATTCTTTATGGCATTACAGCCGTAGTTAAATTGTAAATAAGTCTTTGCAAAAAAGAAATAAATTACCGGGAAGACATTGTTTCAGGAAATAAAATTTATAAAAAAAGTTTTATTTTTTCAAACGTTCATAATATTCAACACTTTTGGATCCGTCTGAATTTGTAATAGTTTGCTTATAATTATCCGGGCCATTCATTTCAATATCAATCATGAAAGACTGGCCTACTGCAATTGAATAAGTTGAATTTAAATCAATTTCTTTCATTTTATTATCACCATCCATTTCAAATGTTCCAAAACCAATTCCGGTAAAATTTCTATTAGCAGAATCTTTCACTGTATGGCCATACATAAAATATCCGTCGTAAAAACCTTTATACTGGGTTCGGGTATTCTTTGTTGTGTCTTTTCCGTTTACTATATAAGAATTTGTCTCTTTCCATATACCATCTAACGGTGTTTTTTGTGCTTTACCTACAGACTGGTATTCTTCTGTAAGTTTTGTTTTTTGAGAATCTATTGTAATGTCAGGGATAACTTGGGTATAACCATCCGGGGTCTTAGTAATGTTTAAAGTATACGTTGCAGGAGTTACGCTGAAGGTTGTATCTGAGGATGTGTATATTACATTTTCGGTTACAGTTCCGGCATCTGCGGTATATGAGCCAACGCCAAATGAAGAAGCGGAATCACTGGGGTTTACCTGGGTATACATCATAAAACTATCCGTGTAAATTTTAAGTTGCTTAAGGTCGGTGTACTTTGTGTCTTTTTTGCCATCATTAATTGTTTGGGAGGTCATAAAGTAAGCGCCGGGCATATTAGGGGCTTCCTTTACGGAGGAAGTACAGCTGATAGCAGCAAGCGCTATGCAGCTGAAAATTAAATTTTTCATGATATCAAGCATTAATGTGCAGTTAATTTAAAATAAATAATTGGTA
>JAUZPC010000572.1 GCA_030706105.1 Bacteroidota bacterium
TAGTAACTCTTTATCCATTCTAATGTTGCCGCTATTCCTACAGAATATGGGGTTTGGGGAATTTCACCGAAAGTCTGTTTATACTTGGAGCTATTTAGCAGGAGTTTCATTTTTTTTAAATACATCATTTCAACAAATTCTTTTGCAAGAGGGTTAAACAAACCGCCAAGGGCAACATACATTTCAGAACCTATTGCCAGGATTTTTGATTTACTGCCGGCAAGCTGAATAATTTCTTCCAGATATTTCTTTGGAGTTGTTTCCGTTCCGGAAACATTAAACTGCTGACGTTCTCCTTTTTTAGACAGCCCTGCTTCCACCATTGCTCTTGCAGCATCTTCAATATAAATGAACTCATAGGGGATATCCAGAGAGCCATAATAAATTACCCGTTTGTTCTGTAATGCACTTTTATACCAAGTTTCGCTTAAAGTATTTATTACCCAGGGGCCGTAAAAGTCAGGCAGTCTTATTATAGTGTAACGCAATTTTCTATGGAGGTTAATCATATCCTCCATTTCGATTCTTATTTTCCCTTTTCTGGTATGAGCATGCCAAGGATGCTTTTCATCAACGGGGTTATACTTGGGGTAGCCATAAACATAAACATTCCCGGGGAAGACAAATTTTACATCTTGCTCGGCAGCGGCATCTACAGATGTTCTTAGCAATTCCCTGGCATTATCCTGCCAGAATTGATAAGGGAAATTTAAACAGTAAAAAAGAGTTTCGGCATGGGTGAAAATTTTGTTTAACAGAGCTGAGTCCATTGCATCTCCCTGAACAAACTCAATACCTTTTAATCCTTCGGCATACTTCTCCGCTTTAATTGGGTTTCTTATAAGTGCAATAACTTTCTCTCCCCTCTCAAGAAGGATTTTTGCAGTGCTTCTGCCCAGCCCTCCCGTAAAGCCCATTACAACACTTGTACCCATTTTATCATCCGACTTTCTTAAAAATCAGGTTATTTATACTCAATAATAATGTTCAATAAACAAAGACTCTAATAGTGAGAACGCGCTGTGCTTCTGAAACTTATTATTCTCTTAAGTAAAATTAATCAAAGTCTTTTAATTGAAAAGGCGAATTGATACACGTTTGTCATTATGTGATTTACTTCTAACGAAAATTAGTACGCTCTTAAATATTTTAGATGTATCATTTTACAGGAAATTATGAGTACTAAATATTGGCTATTTAAAACAGATCCGGCCGACTTTGCGTGGGCGGATTTAAAAAAGTCTAAAGACAAAACTACCTTTTGGAGCGGTGTCAGAAATTATCAGGCGCGTAATTATTTAAGGGATGAAATTAAGCAAGGAGATATTGTATTATTTTACCACTCAAACGAAGACCCGAATGCTATTTATGGTTTTTGCGAGGTAGTAAAAGAGGGATATCCAGACAGCACACAATTTGATCCGGATGATTCGCATTTTTTCCCCTCTGCTACAACGGAAAAACCGATTTGGTTTATGGTGGATATAAAACTTAAAAAAGAGTTCAGGTTACCGGTATTGTTAAGCAGTATAAAGGGGAACCCTAAGCTTAAAAACATAAGGCTGTTGCAAAAGGGTAACCGGCTTTCCGTTATGCCTGTTACAAAAGAGGAATTCGAAGAGATTGCTAAAATGGGGGATAGCTAATAATAAACCTTTTGCAATAAAAAAGGGGGCGTTGTATCGCCCCCTTTAGTAAAGTGTTTATATCTTATCAATACAAATCA
>JAUZPC010000573.1 GCA_030706105.1 Bacteroidota bacterium
AATGTCAAAGCTAAATGGAATTAAAAACTCCATACTGTTATTTTCCCCCGCAGATATTGATGTTTTAAAAATAAATGTTACAATTCTATCTTTAAAACCTGAATAACCTGCCAGCATTCTAAGGAATGGCTTTTCCTTTCCTGGCGGAAAGTTTTCCTTTTCAAAATTTATAATTTGAGACTTTATTAATTTATTTAGTTCAGCATTTATAGTTGAGTCTTTTACTTCAGGAATCTGTACATCAATTTGTACTTTGCTGTTTTCTTCTGTGATTGTATTGATTTTTCCTATTATGTTTTTGTAAGTATTGTTCTGTGGAAAAATATATCCTAAGGATATACACAAAAATACTACAGTAAATAAAAAAGAATGCTTCATGCAAATTCCTGAGAAAGTAAGTTTTTAAGTTTATTTAATAAATATATAAATAATGGGCGGGATATCAAAAAACTAATCTTTGTATCTAAAAAAAGAAGCCGCCCATTTGGGCGGCTTTTTTGTAATTGCTTAAATTACTTTTACTTCATTAATACCATTTTCTTGGTATCGGTAAATGTCCCTTTGCTTGAAGTGATAGTCATTCTGTAGAAATAAGTACCGCTTGGCAGTCCGCCTGCAACTGAAGTTGTATTGAACGATACTACGTAGTTACCTGCATTTTTGCTGCCGCTGAACAGGTTAGTTACCTTTTGTCCTAAAACATTAAATAAATCAAGAGAAACAAATCCCGGTTCAGGAATACTGAAATTAATTAATGTGGAAGGATTAAACGGGTTAGGATAATTTTGCCCTAATTCGAAATTTGTAGGGACAGCTTTCTTTGTGTCCTCAGAAATACCGGAAAAAGGACTGCTGACAATTTTAACGTCATCAAAATATATTGTTCCGGTGGTGTTTTTCTTTGACGGATCATAAGTAAGCTGGAAGCTGTCGAACTTTAAGCTGCCGTCAAGTGTCCCGTTTCCGGTAAAGGAGCCTAATGCATCTTTTGAAAGGTACCACTCAACTTTATTCCAGCCGATCCAGTTAATTGGCTTCCATAAATTTACTTCTACTGCTGAATTGTCTTTTACAGCAAGGCGTAGCTGATTACCGCTTCCATCACCAAATACATATGCCTGAAGAATGTTGTCTTTAGTAAATACCGGGGTTGAAAGTGTATAATATTCTCTTATTAACCAGCTTGCGGCTGTTGTGTCCCACCCGTATTTAAGCATCATGGATTTGGCGCTGCTGTTTAATAAATTAAATACTGTTGTTGACAGCGAAGCTGAGGTCTGGTCTGATACAATACCTGCTGTGCTGCCTGACTGTTGAGGCTGATACCAGTTGGCTATTCCGCTTTCAAAATTGTCAACGGTGCTTCCAAGTGTATAGGAATAATCGGAAGTCTTAAAAGTGAAATATTTATCAGATGTTGTAGCGTTTCCTGCTCTATCTTTAATGCCAGCTGCAATTTTAAATGTATATGATGTGTTTGCTTCAAGGTTTGCACTTGGAATAAAATTCATAACACTTCTTTTGTTAACTACATAATATTTGTAGTTAGTGGCTATTGCTGTGCTTGTACCGGCTTTTACTAATGTAAATCTGCCTGTAATGGTGGAAGTATTTATTTGTTCGTCGAAACTTACATTAATTAATGGTTTCAATTCAACTCTGTAGTCAAGAGTATCAGGGGCAAAGTAACTTACTGATGGAGGAATTACATCAACTGTTTTAG
>JAUZPC010000574.1 GCA_030706105.1 Bacteroidota bacterium
GAAGGATACGAAGAGGAAGAGAGTAAGTAGCTTTGTGCTGAATCGTTGAATTGTTGAACCGTTCTGTCGGGTATTTCTGTGAAGCGTCAAACCGTAAAAGAAACGGTTAGCCGCTGATACCGGACATCCCGGTTTATTGGGGATTGCCGGATAATAAATGCGCCATCTTAAACTTAACAGGGCACGAGGTCCGTTGGGTGGGGATTAAAAAGGAACAACGAAAAATAAGATCGTACTATCCCATTCATTTACTGAAATTAATTTTTGATAGCCGGTATGTCCTTTCCCCGTCCTGCCGGATATGTCTTTCATTCAAGGAGAAAATGGGATTGCTTGTGGCTGTACCCCAATAGCTATCGGGATGCAATCCAAGCCCATTGTATTATAACGGTTTGCAATCCGATTAATACAAATATTAAAATAATTCTGCTTATATTTGCAAGGTGTAAATTCATGTAAAAATGGATATACAGCAGCGCAGAACAGGAGAAGTTTATTTTGTGACCGATAACGTCTTTCTGATTTTGAACTAAAGAGTTGGTCGGATTACAAATCTTTATAATACAGTTACGACGAGATTGCAAATCTCGTCAACCAGTGCCAACTTTTGCGCATCTAATAAACATATCGGGAAGGACAGGGTATTATGGACTTAAGGATCCATCTTTAAGTTTAATGAAATATGCATTTCCGTTACGTCAAAATATAATAATGCCATGAAAAAGATAAAGTTAATTTTAATGTTTCTATTAGTCTCATTAAATTTCTATTCAACTAATAAAAGAGTAATGGGCAATAACATATTATCTTATGAAAATTATGATAATAATAAAATTGTTTTCCTATGTAATTTGGACAAATATAAATTAAAAGTTGTTGAATGGAACAACGGTGATAATTTAGAATCAGACATGTTAGAATCAAATCAACTCGTTCTCAATAAAGAAAACGATCTATATAATTTTATATGTGAACAAGACTTAGTATCTGGATGGTTAACACTGAAAAAAGATTTTACATGTTTTAATGAATTAGCTAACGGGACAGATAGTTTAAAAAGATTGAGACTGAAACAAATTGAATGGAGGAAATCAGTTACAAATAAAATCAGTTTGATAGGGAAGGTGAATATATTTAATAACTTCACAAGTCTATTAATCCAAGCAGATGTTATTGTTAGGAATTCAAATGTTAAAGAGTTGTATTTACTAAATGTAAGAAATCAGGAAATTTTATCAATAATAAAAGTCGCTTTTTTCTTTTCCAGTGAAGATATAGAACTTAAAGTATATACATCGAAGATAAAAGAAAATACTTACTTAATACAGGATTCTAAATTCAAAATGAAGAGAGTAAAATTCTCTATAAATAAGGATGGTAAAGTAGTGTTTTAACTCCACTCACGGCATAGTTCTTCAGTCCAGATCCTTATGTGCAGGCACCTGAAGACTGGTTAAATTATAATCGGTATAGTTACTGTTATGGCCCCCCGTCCTTCCGGATATGTTCTTCATTAAATGTAAAAATGATAATGCTGGTTGGTGGGTCCCGATAGCTATCGGGATGTTATTCCACCTTCTTGTATTATAAGGATTTGCAATCCGATTGATACAGATATTAAAATAATTCTGCTTATATTTGCAAGATGTAAATTCAACTGAATATGGATATTAGAAATCGCATAGAAGGGGAAGTCTATTTTGTTACCGATACTGTC
>JAUZPC010000575.1 GCA_030706105.1 Bacteroidota bacterium
ATTGCATTTCCTGCGGCATCTGCCGTGTAGTTTTTGCTCCCAGCAGTTTTATTACTTCAGCCCGCTTTACCAAATTACCGCTTCCGTTATATAATTTGTTCATTGCTTTGTCGTGCGAGGTATGCAATGCATCTATTTTTTTGCCTACATCAATTAAATCATTCAGCAGTAAAACAAATTTATCATACATCTTGCCCGCTTCCTGAGCAATTATAAGTACGTTTTTGTTCTGCTTGTCCGACTGCCAAATGTGCGCAATTGTCTTTAATACTGCAAGCAGAGTTGTAGGGGAAACAATTATTATGTTCTTTTCCATTGCATCGCTGTAAAGCTTGCTGTCATTCTGAAAAGCCAGATTAAATGCCGGCTCAAGGTTTATAAACAAAATAACGTAATCAAGTGTATGAATCTGCGAAATATTTTGGTAAGCCTTACCTGAAAGGTTGGCAATATGGTTTCTTATGGATGTAATGTGGGCTTTAAGATACTGCTGTTTTTCTTCCTCATTTTCGGCTGAGCAATATCTTTCAAAATCCGTCAACGATACTTTTGAATCGACTATTATGCATTTATTTCCGGGGAGGTTTACAATTGCATCGGGCTGAAATCTTTTTCCTGTTTCATCAGTAAAGGAGGGCTGCGTCTCAAACATTTCTCCTTTTATTAATCCCGATTTTTCAAGGATGCTTTCAAGAATAAATTCACCCCAGTTACCCTGAAATTTTGACTGCCCTTTAATTGCGTTAGTCAGGTTCTGAGCATCTTTTGTCATTTGACGGTTAAGTTCAAAAAGGGACTTAATCTCCCGCTCTAATGAAAATCTTTCTTTGGATTCTTTATCATACGTTTCATTAACTTTATTTTCAAAATCCTTTATCTTTTCATTTAGCGGCTTAAGTATTTCATCAATGTTTGCTTTGTTCTGCTCTGTAAATTTGGATGACTTCTCTTCCAGTATTTCATTTGCAAGGTTTTTAAACTCTACTGACAATTTAGTTTGAAGATTAGAGAGTTCATTGTTTTGGGCTTCAATCTGCAATAGGAGATTTTTATTTTCGTTTTTCAGAGAAGCATTCTCTACAGAAAATTCAGAAGTGGACAGCCTGAATTTTTCGGCTTCATCTTTAAATAATTTGTTCTCCTGCTTAATAACGTTAAACTGTTTTTCAGTATCAGTTTTAAAGTTCTGATATAATTCTTTCTGACTAAAAAGAGTAACCTTGAGTGCGGCTTTCTCTTCGCCGGCAAGTTTTGCCGTTTCCTGAAGATATTGGTAGTCCTGTTTTAAGTTAGCTAGTTCATCTGCCTGCATTTTAGAGGTTTGTTCAATTTTTGCCTTCTCCAGCAAAGCCTGGTTTAAAGCGGCGTTAACTTTGCCATAGTCGTCAGGTGAAACAGAGCCGGAAAATTTTGATTTTAGACTTAGGTAAGCAATTAAACCGCCCAGCCCCAGACCTATTATTACGCTAATAATTGTATATAGGGGATCCATAAAACACCCGTTGTTAATTTGATGTGCCATAATAAAGCAAAAAGAAATAAATGTCAATAAATTGATATTACCTAAAGTGACAAAAGGGGGATTGTGACTAATGAGTCATTTTTAACCTTGAACGTTCCGGTACAAGTAATTATTTTTGGCTAAATCTATCTTAAGGATAATAATGAAAGAATATGTTGATATTATAAACATATTACTCCCGG
>JAUZPC010000576.1 GCA_030706105.1 Bacteroidota bacterium
AAAAAATGAGTTTGAAAAAGTATAAAATAGTTCAAAGGTTCGAGACGGATCAAAGTAATTTTATTGATAAAATGACAAATTCTGTCCGATAAATCGCGACTAATTCAATATATATTAGAAATTGTCAGATCTAATATCTTGCGCCATCTTTCAGGACCCGGCAGGTGAATTTACCATCTTTTACACTGGCAAATATTTTCCCCACACTGTTCTTTACAAGTCCTATTCCCTTGGCCCTCATACTAAAGGTCCATTGAACAGGATCCAGCTTGCCGGTCAGGTCATTTACATATTTTAACGCCTTTACAGTTGATGTGGCAACTATTCCACGCAAAGACGATATGGCTTCGGGACCTGCCAGCGAGATGGCCAATAAAAATCCGATCTCTCCGGTGAATTAGCCAATCCTACATTTCCCATTAGCTACTATTATACTATAGCAAAAATTAGTTAGAAAGTTCAAAAGGTTCAAAAGAGATATAGAGATAAAAAATGGCAAATTTGACAAATCACATAGGAACTAATACACTAATGAATAGTATCTATTTTTAACTTATTTCCGGTTTTTTCATCAACCTCAAAAACATAACCAAGGCCTGATGGATTATATAATACTAATTTCCCTTTTGTTATCCTAATATCGGCGATTTCATTATCGTTCCACTTCCATAATAAACGACCATAATCATCATAACAATAAACATTGCTATCGGAAGTAGACTTATTAAATTCTAAATCTCCACTTTTTGCTCCTGTTCTAACAATAAGAAGGTCATTATAAGAAAGATATTGCCTTATACGTGCATTTGTTGTTATCTTATATCCTCCATCAGTAACAATTTGATTATAGTCCTCTAAATATGCCATTTATAAATCCCCCAATTTTTTAAACCACGTACTCATGGTATTATAATTAAAATCTACTATCTGATACTGCATTGTTCCTCCATTACCCCATTTGAAAATACCATCCCAAATTTTAGCAGAAGTACCCTTTCTGATTTTAGTACCAGATGGAACTTTAACTAAAGAATATTTCGTAGGCTTTGTTGGTAAAGCCAAAGCATTTTTTATTTTATCAGAATTTCTACCAAAAGAATTGAAATCTTCAATACTCATAATCCATGAACCTGTCCGATATTCATCATAACACTGAATAAATAAAGCATCTTCTGTAAGTTCAAATTCATCAACTAAGCTGCCTTTTTTATAAGGAGGTCTAAAGTTTTGAGGATCTATTAATTTACCTTCGTTATCAGTAATATGTTTTAAATAATCTAACTCAAATTCAAGATTTGCAGATTTTGCACTTTTAGTTACATTGTTGGTAAACCTAATATCAGATTTTGAGCATTTACTAAATAAATCCGTTAGTTCTTCGAAAGATAAATTATCCCACCTCTTTAAAGCATCAGCCAAATCATTTGCCCCCTTAACCAATTCCCCTTCTTCTACCTCAATATTACCGTTTTCTGTTTTGGCAACCAACTTTCCTTTGTCTTTTGTTTCCAGGATAACGTTCTTGACATCTTCCTCCAGGGTAGTGCTTGCGCCATCTTTCAGGACCTGGCAGGTAAATTTACCATCTTTTATGCTGGCAAATATTTTACCCGCACTATTCTTTACAAGTCCTATTCCCTTGGTGGTCAGGCTAAATGTCCACTGGGCGGGATCCAACTTGCCGGTCAGGTCGTTTACATATT
>JAUZPC010000577.1 GCA_030706105.1 Bacteroidota bacterium
CCATGCGGCAACGGCTCCGGTAAAAACAGCAATAATTAATACCAAAGGGAGTGAGTTTACACCAATATGCTCCATCTGGAAGATAATTAATTTTTTACTTTTCGGTATATAAGAAAAGTTTTTAACTATCCCTCCCAGGAGTTTGACTACTTGTCCAAACTCCTGAAAGAAATCTAACGTCTTTTGACCAAGTTTTTGTAATAGCTTATATTGCACAGTTTTTAAGCAATAAATTAATAATCAAAAACGCTACCGCCAATAAACTCACGCGAAACTGAATCTTTAGGCACAGCCCAATCTTCAGGCATTGGTTCAATAGCTTTTAATAAATTATAGACACGTTCTGCTCTTGTTAATGCATCCTCTTTAAGAACATTATCTTTAAACATTTCAGTCCATCTTTCAAAATGCTTTAATAATCTATGTGCATATAAAGGAAGTTCATAAGGCATACCGCTGTTAACTATAAAATCGGTAGTCGAGATATAAGGGATAATATGTCTTAGTTCGCTGGTTCTTACATAATGCCAATGTTCTAAAGTCTGCTGGGGATTATAAGCTCTGTACACAGAATCACGCAGCATACGGCGCATTAAACGTATATCAGTCCATCTTATAAACTGTCCTTCATTGTTCTTCATCTGAAGCAATGGCTCAATATATAATTTGAACTTTTGTTCTTTTGGGATATCAACCGACATTGCAGGATACAAACCGTGAAGACTATCAATTAAAAGAATTTCATTTTTATCAATTTTGAATTTTGTTTGTTCTAAATGCCTTGTCCCGGTTTTAAAATCATAAAACGGAATCAGCACTTCTTTACCCTGAGTTAATTGGACTAAATGCTCATTTATCATTTCCAGGTCCAATGCCTGCGGGGTTTCAAAGTCATAATCACCGAATTCATCTTTCGGATGCATTGCCAGATCAAAAAAGTAGTTATCAATATTCAGTGCTTTAAATTTAAGTCCTGACTTTAATAATCTTTTTTCCAGCTTAATTGTAGTTGTAGTTTTGCCTGACGAGGAAGGGCCGCTGATAAAAACCATTTTCAACTGGTCGGCTCTTTCTAAAATCATATTAGCGCCGCAGTCTATATCATCTTCATATGCACATTCAGATTCATGAACTATATATGGGTATTCAGCATTGCGAATACGCTCGTTAAGAAGTTCAACAGTATTTAGCTTCTTAGAGACTGCCCAATCCAGTACGTGCCATATTTTTGCCCAGGGAATATTTTCATTTGGAGTTGATGCATATTTCCCTTCAGTCTCACGCTTTAGGTTACGCTCTTTTCTATAGAGAATAAATTCCTTAGTAACTTTTGCATGACCGCTTTCTATAAGTACTTTTTCAACAGCATCCTGTATCTCTTCGATATGCGGTATGTAGTTATCAGGATATGTGCTATTTAGATACTCAACAACTTTAGCGGAAAGTATTTCTGCTGTTTCCTTATCTCTACCGCCTACGGCAACCGCCGCCCTGTAAATAGCATTGGTTATTCTTTCTTTGTTAAAAGGAACAACAGCACCGGTTCTTTTTATCACCTGGGTAAATTTAGGCATATTCTAACTCCGAATAATTTGATTCTATATTGAAAGATAAATATACAAAGAAAAATATTTAATTAACAGGAAAAATCAGCTCTTAAAAGCGACTTAAACAAATGAAATGGCAGGGCTTATGGCTA
>JAUZPC010000578.1 GCA_030706105.1 Bacteroidota bacterium
GGTAAAGCCAGAAACAATTAAAGAATATTTAGCTCAGGAAAAAGGATTAGCTGATTATAAATTCACTATTGAACAGATACTAAGAGCTAAAGAGCATATCCTGCCTGCCGAACAGCAGAAAATTGTTTCTCTAACCGGACTTTACAGCTCAAATACCTCTGAAGCTTTTAACCTGCTTAACAATGTTGACATTCCAAATATGGAAGTTACACTTTCCGACGGTAAAAAAGTTACTCTTAATTACACTAACTACTCCTATTACAGAGCGGCAAAAGAACCGGGAGACCGCTCATTAGTAATGAATACATTTTGGAAAAACCATAAGAAATATGAAAATACTTTAGCTTCGTTAATGGATGCCCAAATGAAGATGCATTTATTTGATGCTAAAGTAGGCAAATATACAACCTGCCTTCAGGCCCGCTTATATGGCGACAACATTGATACTTCCGTTTATTATAACCTGATAAAATATGTTAAGCAAAATTTAGAGCCTTTTCACCGCTATTTAAAGTTAAAAAAGGAATTATTAAAACTTGATAAGTTCCGCTATGAAGATGTTTATGCTTCCGCAGTTAAAAGTGTAGATAAAATTTTTTCATTTGATGAAGCAAAAGACTTAGTTTATAAATCACTTATTCCTTTGGGCTCAGACTATAAATCCAAACTGGATGAAGCTTTCAGCAACAGATGGATAGATATTTATCCAAACAAAGACAAAGAAAGCGGAGCTTATTCCAGCGGTATATACAAGGTACACCCGTTTGTTAAAATGAATTTCAATGGAGACTATGATGCTGTTTCCACCCTGATTCACGAGCTCGGACATTCAATGCATTCTTACTATACATTCAGCACACAGCCGTATGCTAATTCCAGCTACACTACATTTATAGCTGAAATTGCTTCTACATTTAACGAAAGCATGCTTATAAATTATATGGCTGATAATGAAAAAGATGATTTATTTAAATTATATCTTCTGGATAATTATGTTGACGGAGCAAGAGGAACCATTTACCGTCAGGCTTTATTTGCAGAGTTTGAATTAGCTATGCACACCAGAGTAGAAGAGGGCAAATCCTTAACCCCTAACTGGCTGGACAGCACTTATTTAGCTCTTACCCGCGAGTATTATGGTCACGATAAAGGTGTAACTCAGGTTGATGATTATATTCAGAATGAATGGGGTGCTATTCCTCATTTCTTTATGAACTATTATGTCTTTCAATACAGCACAGGTATGATTGCCTCTATGGCTCTAAGTGATAATGTTTTGAGCAAAAAAGATAAAGCTTTAGAAAAGTATGTAACTTTATTAAAATCAGGAGCCAGTGACTACCCTGTTACATTATTGAAAAATGCAGGAGTTGATATGAATTCTCCTGAACCTTATAAAGCAGCGTTTGCAAGACTTGATAAAATAGTTACCGAGATGGAGCAATTAGTTAAGAAACTAAAATCCGAAGGTAAAATGTATAGTATATACGACCTAAATTATTATCAGAATGAACACCAAAAAGTTGCCCTTACAAGGCACCTTTTTTAATATCTCCGCCCTTCATAACCCCCATCCTTCAGCGACTGTGTAAATATGCAGTTATCTCCCTTCGGAAGAGGGAAAAAGGGGGATCCAAGTTTACATAAACAAAACGACCTCTCTCTATTTCCCTCCCTTAAATTGTTTCAACAACC
>JAUZPC010000579.1 GCA_030706105.1 Bacteroidota bacterium
AAATTGGAAGCATCTAATTCCAGTGCTAAAGTAGCAGCGGCACATCCAGGTTGGACTGCAACCGAACTTCAAAGGCATAGCGGCTTTTTTGTTGGAATACTTAACGTCCTCTTTGCGCAAACAATTGAGATGGGCGCCCTCCCGACTTTATATGCAGCTACAGCCGAAGATGTGAATAGCGGCGAATATTTTGGACCAAGTAATTGGCAGGAATGGCGAGGTTATCCTAAGAAAGTTGAATCTAATAACTTATCCCATGATACTAAAATTGCTGCTAAATTATGGGAAGTATCCGAAGAATTAACCGGTGTTAATTTCAAGTAATTATTCAGAAACAGTTACAAAATGAAAATTAAAGCAATAATATTCGGTGCAACCGGCATGGTTGGCGAAGGAGTTTTGCACGAATGTCTTAACCATCCGGAAGTAGAATCCGTTTTGGTAATAAATAGAAAACCATGCGGAGTTCAGCACAATAAATTAAAAGAGATTATAGTTAAAGATCTGCAAGATATTTCAGAGCTAAGTGATCAGATTTGCGGGTATAATGCTTGTTACTTTTGTGCCGGTGTTTCTTCGGTTGGAATGAAAGAGCCTGAGTATAGGCAAATTACATACGACCTGACTATGACTGTTGCAAATTTTCTTGTAAGATTAAATCCTGAAATGGTCTTCTGTTACATATCCGGTTTGGGTACTGACAGCTCAGAAAAAGGACGTTTAATGTGGGCACGCATAAAGGGGAAAACGGAAAATGACTTGATGAAATTACCTTTCAAAGCAGCATATATGTTCAGGCCCGGATTTATTCAACCGACAAAAGGGCTGAAAAACGCATATAAAATTTATAAAGTGTTAACACCTTTCTTCCCTCTATTTGAAGCTTTATTCCCAAGTCAAGTATGCAAGCTTAGTGAAATAGGAAACTCCATGATAAATGTTACTTTAAACGGCTCAGAGATAAAAATTTTGGACTGCAAGGACATTAGAAGATTAGGTAAATAGCTAAAAAAAATCTCGCTGCTCTAAAAAAGATTAGCGAGATTTAAAAACTTTTAAATTTTACTGCGCTTTATTTAACAATTAACTCATCATTGGAATTATCAGCATCCAGCCAAATATCATCAAATAAGCGTGCTTTAATTATTCTCTTTGCAGAAGCTTTTTCAAGAGTAAAAACACTATTTCCATTTTTCCATACAGATACATTTTCACTTATGATTTCTTTATGCCCATCTTCATAAGTAATTTCCAATTTAAACTGGCCCGGATAAAGTCCGTTCTTTGCAACTGATATTTTATAAACATTGTCTTGAACAGCTATATCCTTAATTGCAAGATCCATATAGCCAAATTCAAAGAACCAGGGTTTTACCAGCCATGCCAGATTTTCACCGCAGGCATCGCTCATTGAATTGAAGAAATCACTGGGAATAGGATGTTTCCCGTTCCATCTATTGATATATTCATACAAGGCGTTAGAGAAACGTTTTTCCCCACAAATAAGTATTCAGCATGTCATAAAAATAAGCAGCTTTAATGTATGCATTATATCTATAAACAGGACTTTTTAGGTACTTAGAATCAACAATAATTGGAACATCTGCATCAGTTCCTATGGCTTTCTTATATTGGGCTACCCTGCTATTTTTAATTAGTTGAATATTATAAAGAGCTGAAGCAGTC
>JAUZPC010000058.1 GCA_030706105.1 Bacteroidota bacterium
AACAGTTAAGATACATACTTGAGAGAAATGGTTATAACGTAAGAGTTGCCAGAGACGGCAAATCTGCTTTAGAAATGATACGTGGAGCCAAGCCGGATCTGCTAATTTCTGACATCATTATGCCTCAAATGGATGGATATACTTTATGTAATATCATAAAACAAGATCCTGATCTGAAAGATTTACCGGTGATGCTGCTTACTACTTTATCTGACCCACAGGATGTTATTAAAGGATTGCAGTGCGGTGCAGATAATTTTTTAACAAAGCCTTACAATGAGCCATTTTTGTTATCAAGGATTAAATATACTCTTATAAACCGTGAGATAAGAAAAAATCAGGCGACTTCAGATGCCGGCATTACCATTGTTTTTGGAGGCGGAAAATATTTAATCAATTCCGACAAGATGCAAATTATTGATCTGCTCCTCTCAACATATGAAAATGCCATTATCAAAAATGATGAATTAGTCTCTGCCAATAAAGAATTATTAAGGCTTCATAAAGAAATTTCAAAAAAGAACATAGAGCTTGAAAGACTTAACGATGAAAAAAATAAATTTTTAAGAATTGCCGCTCATGATTTAAGAAATCCTATGAGTTCTATCGTTGGTCTCGCTTCCCTTTTACAGTCCGCAAAGGATAAATTAAGTGATGATGATTATGAATTACTTATGGGTATAAAAAATGCCGGGGAGTTTAGTCTAAATTTGCTGAATGAGTTATTGGATCTTTCTATTATTGAATCCGGAAATCTGCAATTGAACCTTGCTAATTATAATTTAATTGAAATAATTAATAATAATTTGAAAATCAATAAAAGGATTGCAAACAATAAGAGAATTACACTGGATTTTACGCCCACTATTGAAAGTATTAACATTGAAGTTGATGAGATTAAAATTGAGCAAGTTTTAAATAATTTAATTTCAAATGCAATTAAATATTCTTTTCCAAATTCACATATTCTGATTGATGTAACCAAAGAATTGAATGCTGTTATAGTTTGCATTAAAGATAATGGAAATGGAATTCCGGAAAATGAAATTGAAAGACTTTTTATACCATTTTCAAGAACAACTTCACAAGCAACAAATGGCGAAAGAAGTACAGGCCTCGGTTTGTCAATAGTCAAAAAAATTATCGAAGCTCATTCAGGTGAAGTTTGGGCTGAGAGTAAAATTAATGAAGGTTCAAAATTCTTCTTCTCATTACCTATTAAGTAAATTTAAAGGGTTACTTTTTACGTAACCCTATTATCAATTTTAATTATACAAGGATAGCAGTAACCGTTCAGGGGTCATTGGTGAAATTATTTCAAAATGCTTTTCAGGTTTATAAGATTTCATTGCATTCATAATTGCAAAATATGCGCCTATTCCGTACATAAATGGAGGCTCGCCAATCGCCTTTGAATTAAATACTGCAAGAGAATCATTCGGATTGTCCAGAAATTCAACTTCAAACTCCTTGGGAGCAAAATAAATATCAGGAACTTTATAAGTCGATAACGCATCCGTTAGAAGCCTGCCATTCTCATTATATTTCAATTCTTCCATTGTCATCCAACCGATACCCTGCATTACAGCCCCTTCTGTTTGGCTTCTATCAATTGCTTTATTTATACTTTTACCAAAGTCATGGACTATTTTTACGGATTCAATTTCATAAACTCCCTTTAAGCAGTCAACAGCTACTTGAATTATTGCAGTTCCATAAACATGGTATGCAAATGGTTTGCCTTTTGCTTTATCTTTATCAAAATAAATTCCCGGAGGAGCATAATAAGCATGAGAAGAAAGTGATACTCGCTGCATATAAGCCGAAGATATCAATTCATTCCAGAGGAGCCGGGTGGGTTTGTTTTCGTAATAAATTACTTCATCTTTAATCTCAATTTGATCTGAGTTTGCAAGTGATAAATACTTAGCAGCAGCATCTTTTAATCTATTAAGAATATTATTACATGCTAACTGGGCAGCTTTTCCGTTCAAATCAGCACCGCTGCTTGCAGCAGTTGCAGAGGTATTGGCATTACGCGTAGTATTAGTAGTCTCATTCTTTATTCTGTCAATTTTAATAGAAAATACAGACGCTACAACTTGCCTTATTTTCATATTTACCCCCTGCCCCATTTCAATCGCTCCGGTACTTACACCAACGCTTCCATCAGAATAAACATGCACTAATGCACTGGCCTGATTTAGAAAAGTAGTAGTAAATGAAATACCAAAGCAAATCGGCATAAGAGCAATTCCCTTTTTAACGATTTTACTCGCAACATTAAACTCGTCAATTTCCTTTTTCAGATGTGGAAAATTAAATTTGGAAATAGCCGACTCCCAACTTGCTTTAGCCATACATTGTTCGGCCTTTTGTCCGTATGAGAACTCATCACCTTCAGCAAGCAAATTTTTCTCCTGAATGAGGCAAGGATCAATACCAAGCTTTTCAGCAGCTTTATATATGGCAGCTTCTATGACAAACATTCCCTGAGGGCCCCCAAACCCTCTAAATGCAGTGTTTGGAGGTAAATTTGTTTTACATGAGCAAGCGGTTGCTTTTACATTAGGGACAAAATAGCTGTTGGTACAATGAAAAAGAGTCCTATCTAAAATAGCCGGGGAAAGATCCGCTGAAGCGCCTGCATTTTGATAAAATGTAACTTCATAGTTTATAATTTTACCCTCTTTATTTAATCCTATCTTATAATCAGAAGAATAAGGATGTCTTTTACCGGTCATTCTTAGATCATCTTGCCTTGGCAATATAAGCTTAACAGGTTTATTCAATTTCAAAGCAGCCATTGCCGCCATAGCAGCCCATTGTGAAGCTTGATCTTCCTTGCCGCCGAAACCGCCCCCTAATCTTAAGACATCGACTTCTATCAGATGCATTTTAAGTCCAAGTACTTTTGCAGCAGTTTTTTGCACAGTAGTTGGGGATTGAGTAGAAGAAACAATTTTCACTCCCCCGCCTTCAACCGGACAAGCAAAGGCTCCTTGTGTTTCAAGGTATAAATGCTCCTGTCCGCCTGATTCAACTGTTCCTTCAACAATTAAAGCACATTTATCCCAATTGGCTTCAACATCTCCAAGAGAAAAAACTCTTGGTGGCATAATCAGCTCGCCTTTTTCAAATGCTACTCTCGGATCAATAACAGGGGTTAATTCTTCAATATCGACAATAATTTTTTTAGAGGCCTCTTTTGCAAGGGCTACAGTTTTTGCAACTACAATAGCTATAGGCTGCCCAATAAAATCGACTTTGCAAGAGGCAAGTAATTCTTCGTCCTGAATGATTCCACCGATTTGATTTTCACCGGGGATATCTTTTGCAATAAATATTCCCTCTACACCTTCCATTTGAAGAGCAGTATTAATGTTTACAGATTTAATATTGCCATGAGCAATTTGCGAATATAAAACATATGCATGTAAACATCCTTCAGGTGTAAGTATGTCATCAACAAATTTTGATTCACCCTTTACGTGTCTTACTAAATCATAGTTCTTCATACTAACTCCTCTATGCTTACAAAATCAGGGAACAAAGTAACAAAATGAGCAATTATTAACTGTTTTAACAGCAGTTTTTTATAATCCGCCGATCCTCTCGCATCACTAATAGGGTTTATTTCCTGCATGGCTATTTTTATTGCCTCTGAAACATTATCAGTAGAGATTTTCTTGAATAAAAGGAATTCTCCTGTCTGAGCTAATAACTTCGGCACCGGAGCAATCCCGCCTGCCGAGATATTAATCTTATTTATAATTCCATTATGAACGGCTAATAATATTGAAGAATTTACGCTGGCAATATCTAAATAGGTACGCTTTGAAACTTTTTCATAATTGAATAGACAATCTTCTGCCGGAATTGGAATAGAAATTTCATCCAATATTTCATCTTTTTGCTTATCCAATGTTTTGTAGGCGAGATAAAATTTATTTAGAGGAAGTTCTCTTACTCCATTGTCCTTAATAAAGTACATTTTCGTATCCAATGCAAGCAGTATATTAACCATATCACCTATGGGAGATGCATTTATTATATTACCTCCCAATGTAGCCCTGTTTCTGATGGGCAGCGAACCAAATAATTTTAATTTTTCATTCAGAGCCGGAAAATGTTTATTAATAATTTCAGATTCTTTGAATTCAGTAATTGTAGTATTTGCTTTAATAATTACAAAGTTCCCGGAAACTCTTATTTTTTCTTTGTCGCCCGAAGGAGGTATAAAGCTTACTTCGGTTTTAATAAGCTCCTCCCATTTCTGAACAAACAAATCAGTACCTCCTGAAATAACAAATTCAGGACTGTTTACAGCTTTTCCTTCATATGTTTCAGAAGATAATCCTTTAAGTTTTACCGGAATTTCTAAGAAATACTTAGGCAAGAAATTTTTATTTATCAAATCTTCAATCCTATTTCCATTAAAAACGGGATCAATAAAAGTCAGCATTTTACTTACTGCACGTTTTATTGAGATATGACCTGTACATCTGCAAATGTTGCCTGCAATTGATTCCACCGCAGAATCAAAAGTAAAATGATTAGTATTTAATACAAATGAAGTTAATGAAACTATAAAACCGGGAGTGCAAAAACCGCATTGTGTAGCTGTTTCACTGATGAAAGACTCCTGAATAGGTGATAACACATCTGAATTTAAGCCTTCGATAGTAACCACATGTTTGCCTGCTACATCTCCAATTGGCAAAAGGCAGGAATTTACATTTTTATAAATAACTTCATTACCCTTAAGTTCACCAAGCAAGACAGTGCAGGCTCCACAGTCACCTTCCCTGCACCCTTCTTTGGTACCTGTCAAATGTTCCTGTTTCCTAATAAAATCTAAAAGTGATACAGCAGGATGTATATTAGTAGAGATAACTCTATCATTACAAATAAACTTAATTGTTGTTTTCATCTATTTTTATATTACTTTATGCTAATTTATTATAATATACGGCTTGAATTTGAGCAGCAATGGCTATGGCGATTTCATAAGCTGTATCTCCTCCCAGATCAAAACCTATTGGGATATGGAGATTTGAAATATCAGGTATATAACCTAAGTCCTTAGGCAATTGCTCCTTTACGCCTTTTGCCTTAGATTTAGAGCCAATCACACCAATATAGGGAACCTGTAGTTTCCTTTCAAAAATAGTTTTAAGTATATCATAGTCATAAATATGTTTGTGCGTTAGGATTACTATATAAGAATTGCTTTCAGGATTAAACTTTTGGGTATAATTTATATAATCCTCACATATAATTGTATCGGCATTTTTATTTACTGTCTCGGATGCAAATTCAGGACGATTATCTATTAAAACAGTTCTAAAAGGAAGATTGGCTAATATGCTAAGAAGCGCCTGCCCCACATGACCGCCTCCAAAAACATAGATTGCCGGTCTGGAGTTAAAGACTTCATAAAATATCCAGGCTTTACCGTTACAGCTCATTTTAATTACATTAGCTTCAACCGGTTCTTCCATAGTCTTATCAGAAAGAATATACTCAACTAAGGAACTCTCATTGGTTTGCAGCCTTTTCAGGGATTCTGCAATAGCTTCTACTTCAATACCGCCCCCGCCAACCGTACCGATAGTACTTCCGCTAGATTCAACTATCATTTTAAAACCAACTTTTCCGGGGGTAGACCCGGAGGTTTTTACAACGGTTGCTACGGCAAAGGAAATATTATTCTTACTCAGCTCAAATATTTTTTCTTGTATATCCATAATCTCCCAGTCATCACTTTTAATAATCTTTAATTAATTGAAAATAAAACATCGTTAATCAAAAAATAGTTTAAAATATATTAACTAATCTTCAATCAATTTAGATGCCCACTGTTCCGGAGATAAAGCCTTTGGCTCCACATTCCATTTTGAAACGCTGCCGGGGTCTTTTAACCCGTTTCCCGTAAACATCAAAATAACTTTAGATTTCGGATTTATAACACCCTCTTTAAGTAATTTCAAGTATCCGGCAAAACTGGCAGAAGCAGCCGGCTCTACAAGTAAACCAAGCTCAACCGCAGATTTTTTCTGTGCATTTAATATCTCGGCATCACTGACTTCAATAGCTAAGCCACCGCTATTTTCTACAGCTTCAGCGGCCATATACAAATTTCTTGGGGCTCCCGCATTTATGCTATCGGCTATTGTTTCGGCAGGTTTATAGCTAAATTTTTTATTCTTAAGATATCTGACCAAAGCATTACTGCCTTTTGCCTGAACGGCAATAAGTTTTGGCATTTTTTTAATCCAGCCTAATTGTTTTAGTTCAAACAATCCCTTATAAATTCCTGAAATAATAACTCCGTCACCAACTGAAACAATTATATATTCCGGTAACTTACCGCCTAAATTAATGAACATATCAAACACTGAGGATTTTTTACCTTCAATGGTTAGTGGATTGTAAGCCGTATTACGATTATACCAGCCTTTGGCAATAGAGACATCAAGGCACAAATCAAAAACATGGTCATAATCACTCTTTACTAAATATAACTCGGCCCCAAAGGCTTGAATTTGCATTCGTTTACCCAGGGGAATCTTTTCAGGAACAAAGATATGAGATTTTAGTCCTAAGCGAGCACAAATACCGGCAAGTGAAGAACCTGCGTTACCCGTGGAAGCCGCACTAATTTCTTTAATACCTAATTGAATTGCTTTTGCAGCCACCAGCACAGAAGCCCTGTCTTTATAAGAAAGGGTAGGATTGGCAGTATCATCAAAAACTAATAATTCATTACCGTTAAAATTACACTTTAGAACTGGTTCGCTTGAGGTTCTTACATAATTTAACTTTGATTCAGAAATACCTTTTAATGAGCGGGAACTGCCTTTAGTATTATAGACTAAAGGCAGTAATTGTGGATACGTCCAAAATTTACCCGGCACAAGGTTTAAGAAATCATCTTTTCTCAGTTCTTTACTGATTGATTTGTAGTCATAAAGAACTTTAAGCACGCCTGTAAGGGGTTTATTCTTTTCGGCCTTGCCGCATAACGGACATAGATAGTGTAAATCATCTTCTATTTCATTTGCAGTAAACTGCATTCCGCAAGATGAGCACTCATAATAATAATTGGACATATTAATTCACATTATAATTTTACATAGTTAATGCCATAATGGCTTTTGCTGTATGAAGCCTGTTTTCTGCTTCATCAAATACAATAGAAATATCAGGGTTATCAAGTACTTCATCAGTAACTTCATGACCTCTGTCAGCAGGTAATGCATGCATCAGCTTCACATTTTTATCTGCAAGTTTAATTCTCTTTTCATCGCAAATCCAGCTATGATATTTTTCAAGATTGGATTTCATTTCCTCTTTGCAGGCATTTTCATTCTGTAGATAATAATCAACATCATAGAAACCAAAGCCACCCCAGTTTTTAGGAATAACTATTTGGGCGCCTTCAAAAGCTTCATCCATATCATTAGTAAATTTCAGACTTCCACCGCCAGCTTCAGCATTTTTATATGCTTTTTCAACAATGTTTTTACTTAATGGGAATTCTTTTGGATGAGCAACGGTAACATCTAACCCATATCTTGGAAAGAGTAAGATTTGAGTCTGAGGGACAGATAAAGGCTTGCTATGAGTATCTGCATATGCCCAGGAAACTGTAACTTTTAAGCCCTTAGGATTTTTATCAAAATGTTCAAAGATAGTCATTAAATCTGCCAACCCCTGGAAAGGATGATAAACATCATCCTGCAAAGACATGACAGGAACAGTTGCATTCTTAGCCATTTCATCCAAATACTTCTTGCCTTCGCCATAAAAACAATTTCTGCAAGCGATACCATGACCCATTCTTGAAAGAATGATTGCGGTATCTTTTGGAGCTTCACCATGAGAAATCTGCATTTTGTCGGCAGTTAAATCATGAGCATGGCCGCCTAATTGAGTCATACCGGCTTCCATGGAATTTCTTGTTCTGGTGGACTGTTCAAAGAAAATGCTGAAAAGAGTCTTATCCTGCAGTAAGCGGTGAGGCTCTCTCATTGCAAATTTTTTCTTTAAATCAAAAGCTGCTTCAAATACAGTATCTAATTCTTGTTTAGACCAATCATCATCTGTTAAAAAATGTTTTCTCAATAGATTTGTAACCATTTATATTCTCCTAGAATTCTTAATTTATAAAATCAATTTAATATTAGTAGATGCTGCAAAAATAAGCATAAAATGCAGAAGCTTTTACTAAATGTTCAATAGGTACTTTTTCGTCAGGTGCATGGGCAAGGACTTCATTACCAGGCCCAAATCCGATAACCGGAATTTTATAAATACCGTTTATAACTACGCCATTTGTTGAAAAAGTCCATTTGTCAACTATAGGTTTATCGTTGAATAAACTTTCATAAGTAGAAATACCTTTTTGAACTACCTCGTGAGATTCATTCAACTTCCAGGTTGGATAATACTTTTCCATGCCATATTCTAAGCCGGTAAAACCTTTTTCTTTGTAATTTAGCACTTCAACTTTAGCATCCAAATCCTTAACAACTTCGTTAACCTGGTTAACTGCTAATTCCTTATCCTCGCCCCAAGTCAGTCGTCTATCAAGATGTATTTTTGCAAAATCAGAGACGGCACATAAAGAAGGGCTGGAAGAAACAAATTCAGAAAGTGCAACAGTTCCTTTACCAAGGAACTCATCTTTCTGTAATCTTTCATTCAACTTTTCAATTTCAAGGCAAGCATGTGAGGCCATATAAATTGCATTTTTCCCTCTTTCAGGCGCAGAACCGTGAGCTGATATACCATGAAATGAAACATTTATTTCCATTCTGCCGCGATGTCCCCTATAAATATTCATATTTGTAGGTTCGGTTATAATAACACAATCAGGAACTATTTTATCTTCCTCGATGATATACTTCCAGCAAAGGCCGTCACAATCTTCTTCCATAACAGACCCTACAAAATAAATAGTAACATCTTTCGGAACACCAATTTCCTTTAAAATTTTTCCGGCAGTAATAAAAGCAGCAGGTCCCCCCTTTTGGTCAACAGTACCTCTCCCATATACAAATTGCTTATCAATCTTTCCACCTAAAGGATCAAAATGCCAATTTTCCATATTGCCTATATCTACAGTATCAATATGCCCATCAATGGCAATTTTCTTTTTTCCGTTACCAATTCTGCCAATTACATTACCGAGACCGTCAATAAAGACTTCATCAAAACCAGCCTCCAGCATCATTTCCTTAATTTTATTAGAAACGCTCTCTTCTTTAGTGCTTAATGATTTTAACTTAACTAATTCAGATAAATTCTTAGCAGTATAGTCCCTGTATTGCAGGGCTTTTTCATTTATTAGCGCCGAAAGTTCCATAAATATTTTTCCTATGAATTTACATTAATAATTCAAAATTAAGTATAATTTTACATAAATGATATGTATTTTTGAGAGTGAATTTATTTTTTTTAACTTAATTATAACAAAGTAACATTGGAATAAAAAATGTCAGATAAAATGCATATTACGGAATTAAAAGAACTGCTCACGCGAATAATTGAAGAGTACTCAAAAGAGAAATCAATATTTGGAATACCTGAAATTGATTTCTATAAAGAAAAAGCTGATACTCATTATTACATTTTTGATGATGCCAGTGTTACACCAATAGGACCGGCAGCAGGGCCTCATACACAATTAACTCAGAACATTGTATCAGCTTATTTAACAGGAGGCAGGTTTTTTGAACTAAAAACAGTACAAATACTTGACGAATTAACTGTTGAAAAACCTTGCATTGATTCTTATGATGAATGTTATAATGTTGAATGGTCACAGGAATTAAAGCTGCATGAATCTTTTGATGAATATATCAAAGCCTGGTTTATTTTACATTTTCTAAGAACTCTTTTAAATCCTCAATCGGGTTCAGGAAGAGGATTTATTTTTAACATGAGTGTAGGTTATAATCTGGAAGGAATTAAGCAAGAAAGGATGCAGACTTTCATTAATTCCATGATTGATGCCTCAAAAAGCTCTCTCTTTTCTGAGTATAAAAATTATTTTTTGGCTGAATTTAATGGTAATACATTTAAAAAATTCTTAGAAAAAAACTTTACTGACTATCAATTAATTTTACAAAAATTGCAAGAGATATTTGAGAATATATCGCCAAAAATGTCAAACTCAGTTACACTTTCTACCATGCATGGATGCCCGCCGGAAGAGATTGAATCAATAGCAAAGTACTTAATAAGTGAAAAAGGACTTAATACCTACGTAAAGTTAAACCCAACGCTTTTAGGTTACCAGATGGTCAATGAGACCCTTACTAAATTAGGTTATTCAAACGTATTTTTAAATGAACATTCATTTGAAAGTGACCTTAAGTTTATAGATGCTGTTCCAATGATTACACGATTAAAAGAATTTGCATTTGAACATAAAAAAGAATTTGGTGTAAAACTTTCAAATACACTTGCGGTTAAAAACAAAAGAGAAGTAATGCCCGGTGAGGAAATGTATATGTCAGGAAGATCTCTCTTCCCTCTTACAATAAATGTAGCTGCAAAACTGGCTGAGACTTTTAAGGGTGAGTTAAATATTTCTTTTTCCGGAGGAGCTTCAATATATAATTCAGATGATATTTTGAAATGCGGCATCTTCCCAATTACTTATGCCACGGATTTATTAAAACCCGGTGGTTACAGACGGCTTAACCAAATTGCAAATAAATTAGACAATGAATTTAGCGGCGACTTTAAAAAGTCACTTATAAATATTGATTATCTGCAAAAACTTGCAGAAAGCTCATTAACGGATTTATATTATAAAAAAGAAAAGAGAAGCATCGAATCAATAAAAGTTGATTCTGAGCTGCCTCCATTTGACTGCTTTAT
>JAUZPC010000580.1 GCA_030706105.1 Bacteroidota bacterium
AAGCTTGTAGAAATGATAGAACTAGTGGACAAAAAAGCAATCTGCAAACCATGCTAAAATCTAATTGATACTGTTGCCAAAAAGCTCAATTTGCTTGCTCCTAAACAAGCAGAATTTTATCTGCGTCAGAAATCCAACAACTCTGAGGTCACCAGATTAATCTTCCTTTGGCTAAATATGGCTAAATTCCGTGGAGCTGGGGGATTGGAATTGCATCCAATGCAAATGGAGATGTCTCCTCAGGACCGTCTTTTTTCATAGTAAAAGTTCCCAGTTTGACTGAGGTTTCTACTTGCTTTTTTTGAAGTAAACAAATGCAATTGTGGCAACAGCCAGTATTGCTGCTATACTGCATAAGACCAGATCAGGGTCTATTGTATGAATTACATTATTAGATGAAGTCTGATTTGCTGACTTTGCAGGCATTAAAAATGGTTGCTCTGGATAACTTGAAGGAAATGGTGAAGGAGTCGGAGAAAGTTCTGGTGACAATGTGGGTGTCAAACTTGGTGAATTAGTAGGATTAATGGTATTGTCATTAGATTTTACGTCTATTGTTCCAGTGACAGTTATTGTGGCATAAAATGGATGTTTGGCTACAAATACAGTATAGGTATCAGTGTAGTTTAGATTGACTTTTTGACTTAACATATTTCCGGAGACATAAGAGGCTCCATGATTGATACTTTCTATTTTGAATTCAGCCAAAAATACATCACTTGGGCGTTCTGGGTCACTATTGACTGCCAAAGTGTTAAACTCCAAATAATCATTAGCTGTAGCATTAAAAGAGCAGACGGGATGGTAGCCATCAAAAGCCCATAATTTTTGATTAATAGTAAAGCGTTGCTCCTCGATTATAGAATGGGATTCTGGAATATTTGGTGTTTCCGTGCTTGCTGGGCTTTGTGAAGTAGGGTCCATTATTGTGAAGAATACTGTTTGGATATCATTATAGTAACGATCAACCCAACCAGTTGAATACCCAATTGCCCAATCACACTGTAAATACACTGTTACATTGTGTAAGCCATTAGCAAGCTCAGGTAAAGTGACTGATCCATCATCGTAGCACTTGTCATGTTCTCCTTGAACCCAACTAAAATAATGGTCTGTCAGAGGCAATGATTTGTTCTCTTGCCCGTCTAAGCTATAAACCATAGTATACTTGACATTTCCAAAAACTTCAGAACGAAAGCTAACATTTAGCGTTAAAACATTAGAATAGTACCCCATGTTTGAAGGAGAGATAATATAGGGTTGGTAGGCAGCAGTTGTTCCTTCACTGGTTACAATGTTTGCCTTGCTTGCTGGAACTGAAATAGGAAGGTAAACTAAAAACAATAGGAGTCCTATTGTTATGAAACCTGTTTTCATCTAAATTCCTTAGAAAGTAATAGCTAGCAGTCGCTCTTTACTCTCCCTAAGGAACAGTCTGTTCCTCTAAAAGAACAACTAAAACAAACTCTGCGACCGAAAGAAACCTTTGCTTAGTTATTGATTATAGAGTTTTTTCCAGATAAGTATCTGAATTTAGCCTTTTTTTCCATATCGATTGGAGGCGTCTCCATCAAACCTCCTTTTTTTAAGAAGAGAAATCGCTCAGTTGTCTAGTTTCTACTTCTGATTTCAAGCAAATGTCAATGGTTTCAAGCTTTAGGTTCCCGAAGATAGTTGACGC
>JAUZPC010000581.1 GCA_030706105.1 Bacteroidota bacterium
CATCATAGCCATATACATAGCCTTCATCATAGCCATATCCATGGTCCCCACTCAGGCCGTCTTTGACATTATAATGATCACCATCGAAAGCGGTATGGTAGCCGGCTCGGTAACCTTCTTGAGAACCTGTCTGATAACCGGGGGTTTTCACACCCAATAAGCTTACGGCTACTAATGTTAAAACTACTATAAGAAAAATAATAAGTAGAATAGTCCAAAGTTTCTTCATTTTTTCAAACGGTTGTTTCCTTTCCAAAGTTTCAAGAAATTTACCCAGGTTTTTATATGGTTGGTTTGTCAATATACTTCCCCTCAGCAGATTATTACGAATTAAGTATTTACACTTTTTTAACAGTATGTTTATTTTAATTACTGGTAAACTCTTTTCATATAATATGCAGATTATTTATATGTCATTTAGAGGGCTAAAAACTATGTTTATCTTGTTTACTTCTTATGTATAATTTCTTTTGATTGATCCTATGAGACAGATCACTTGTGTCTGGTTTATATCCAATTTTTAAACGTGAATTTAGACGCCAAAAGTGACAATGATAATTTTGATTGGAACTTTAAGCCAGCAAATAAAGCTTTCAGTTATGACTCTATGCTTCTGATTTGATTGTAAATTTATATAATTAGAAATTTTTAGTAATAGGAATTTTTACACTGGTAATCTGCCAAATACTTTTATCCTGAACTATGCAAAAGAAACATATTCAGAATAAATCAATCAAATATTCCGAATCATGGAATCAAATCATGGAACAGTTTCATGCAATTCATTTAATTATCATGTATATTAATTTTTATTTTTTTGCTTAAAAATTATGATAAAAGTAACTTTCAGTAGATGTCTTCAAGAATAATATATCATACTTGGTGCTCTAAATTCAGCAAATTCTTATATTGTTATTGTAAAGAATAAATAAAAGCCTTGTTTTTGGGTGCTCCTATTATATCCAGTTGATATTATATATTTAATCTACATAATTGACATCTTAATGGGAAAACGAGGGGTAAAACCAAATTTTACTGATGTTTCTTGTCCTAACCAAGATTGTAAATTTTACGGTATTTCTGGGAAAGGAAATGTCATAGGCAATAGTACCTATCAAATCAAGAACAAGAGAGTTCAAAAATATATCTGCCGCGAATGCGGCAGAGTATTCAATCATCGAACTGATACATTCTTTGATAATATTCGCAAAGATGAATCCACCGTCAAATTAGCCTTGAAAAAGCTGAGCTATCCACATTATTCAAAATCCAATTATATAGAACTCTTATTAATACATTTAAGGCAATACTATCATTATGAAAACCTCGCAAATTCTCAGCGCGCTTATCTGCCTATTATTGGTGCTTACTGTAGCTGGGTGTACTGATTCTAAAACGACTCCTAAACTAACGGCTACTCATGAGAAAACACCGATAGCTGAACAACCTGCCCTGGTACAGAAGATTAAACAACCCACTCCATCTTCTGCCGACACACAGACGACTTCTTTTACCAGTAATAATAAAGAGATTCCTGCAGCAGGTGGAAACCTTACTGTCCATTTCATTGATATCGGACAGGGCGATTCAATCCTGGTGAAACATGGTGATGATACCATGCTTATTGATTCTGGTGAAATAGGCAAAGGGGACGACGTAGCCACTTTTGTAAAGAGCGA
>JAUZPC010000582.1 GCA_030706105.1 Bacteroidota bacterium
CGAGATTTTCTATTATTTTCATATCATCACCCAGAAATAATTATAACAGAGAATTATCGATATCTTTTATTCTAAAAAAAAATAATAGTATAATAATTCATTGTTGTTGCATAAAAATATTTGATAAAAATCAACTGTAATATTTACCTGTAGAAAGAGTGAAAGCCCCTCTGTTAATATCAAGTGGGTTCGCGACCAAGCAACCACATCAATTAACAAAGGAGCTAACGATATGGCTGATTGTACTACAGTTTTTGAAACTTTAACAGGCTTTCTACCAATGAATATATTGGAAAAGGCTGTTGACCAAACAAACTCAGAACATGGAACCAAGAAGTTTACCGTTCTTCGGCAACTTAATACGATGATATACGCACACCTTACCCAGAAGGAAAGTCTAAGAGCTATTAGTGATGGAATAACTGTTGATAAGAAGCTTCAGAAGTACACCGGGACAATTAGTGCTTCCCAGATATCACGTTCAAACTGTGACAGGGATACCGATGTATTCAAAATGATATTTGAAGCTACTCTTGCCACAGTTAAAAAACACAATGGTATACGTCTAATACCTGGGAGCTGGGGAATTCTTAAAGCTCTTGATTCTACAATCATACGGCTTTGCATATCCCTCTTCCCGTGGGCTGACTATAGGGACAAAACTGCAGCAGTTAAAGTTCATACCCTTTATGATATATTGCTGGATTGCCCTGAAAGTATTGTCATGACTGAAGGTATTATTCATGATAAAGAGAAAATGAGGACCTTTGTCAATGAGCCGGGGACAACCTACCTCTTTGACCGTGCATACCTTGATTACAAGGAATACGACAGATACTGTGAAGAAGGCATATACTTTGTTTCAAGGCTTAAGAAAAACGCTATCATAACCGTATTGAATGAAAACTTCATCGCTAAAGGTAGTACTGTTTTAGCTGACAGGGAAGTCATTCTTGGATGTCAAAGTACACGGATGCAGCACTCCGTAAGGATTATACAACTAATAGACTCATCTAACGGGGAAATATTCAATATAGTTACGAACCGCTTTGACCTTTCTGCTGAGGATATAGCAGAGATATACCGCTTAAGGTGGAGTATTGAAACATTCTTTAAGTGGATTAAGCAACACCTTAAGATTAAAAAGCTCTTTGGTACCAGCCTAAATGCTGTGCTAAACCAGATATATTCTGCACTTATACTGTTTTGTCTTCTGAAGCTAATGCATATGCTGGCCGGTGTAAAGTATGACTTCCTGAAAACAGTAAGGTTAATTGCTGGCGGTCTATGGAATCCGATTTTACAGCTTCTACAGGATTTGAAGCCCCAAAAATCTCCTCCCGCGTATAGACGTAAGCAGTTTAACTGGAAGAAGGAATTTGAAACGGTTCTTCGTTGGTATAATCTAGAGTTATCGTATTAAGTTTTAAAATTTTATAGTGCTAAGGTTTGGGTGGTCACTCTCCTTTTCTCCTGCATTATCCATTATTTTCTTATGGGTGCAAGCTATACCAGTAAACTATTTACATTGACTTTTGGCTAAAAAACTTATGCAACATTACTGAGGTATCCTTATATTTAGTTTCACAAAATTTACAAATTATTAACATATCCGTATTGAGGTATTTTGGTATAAATGGTAAAATAATGCTATAGGAACCAAATAAACTTTTTTAG
>JAUZPC010000583.1 GCA_030706105.1 Bacteroidota bacterium
CTTTTTGTCATAGCTTAACCTTTTTAGTATAACTTAAAAATCTAAAATATAACAAAGGAAAATTAAATACAATGTACGTTTATATCGTTAATACAGGTTATGCAAGAATAGGTTTATGCTTGCAGCTGGTCTATGTTTGCGTCTTTTTGGCAGGTCTTGCAGTAAAAGTCACCCTTGATGTCAACTTCTTCAATTCTTCCGGAGGAATGCATTACGCAATTCCAGTCTTTGCAATGTAAGAGTCCCAAATTGTGTCCGAATTCATGCAAAATTTCTTTTAAACTTCGTTGTAATAATAAAGCTTCATCAGTTATGCCGGTATATATTTCCTCATGCAGCCGGCTGATTGAAACAATTGAGTGTTTACCATTTAACTGTGCTTCTCCATATACAAAAGTAAAAACCGGAACAAAAAGGTCAAAGTCAGCTAAGAGAATAACTTTCCCATCAAACGGATCGGTCTTTTTCATGGCTTCTGCTAAAATCTTAGTAGAATGGTA
Organism: Bacteroidota bacterium; assembly: GCA_030706105.1. Classification (GTDB taxonomy): domain Bacteria; phylum Bacteroidota; class Ignavibacteria; order Ignavibacteriales; family Ignavibacteriaceae; genus JAUZPC01. The sequence continues at coordinate 501 of JAUZPC010000583.1, forward strand.
TTGGTTGCGTTCAACAGATTTGGCAAACTGGGGATCAATTTCCAAATCAATGGTCTTTATTTCAGCTTTATTAAAAATCCGAATAAGATTATTCTTAATAATGTTTAATAAAGATAAATTGCTAAACCTGACCGGAGCCAAATATATTGACGACATTAGCTTTTACGCTGAAGGCCATATTTATTAATCTTATTATACAGAGTAACTCTGTCTATGCCTAAAGCTTCAGCAGATCTGGAGATGTTCCAGTTTAAATTGTTTAATGTAATGGCAATGTGTCTTTTCTCAAGTGCGGCCAAAGACCTGTCATCATTGTTAAACGGATTTGCAGGGTTATTAATCTGGAATGGCAAATCTTCAATTTGAATGGTGTCGGTTCTTGTAACTACCACAGCCCGCTCAATTGCATTTTCAAGCTCTCTTACGTTTCCCGGCCAATTGTACCTGATTAAGAAATCCAAAGCCTCATCTGAAATAGCAGTAATCTTTTTATTCATGGAATTAGCAAATTTGGATAGAAAGTGATTTGCTAAAATCGGTATGTCCTCAAGCCTGTCTCTTAGCGGGGGAACGAATAAAGTAAATACATTTAATCTGTAATATAAATCTTCCCTGAATCTGCCCTGCTTTACTGCTTCTTCAAGGTTTTCATTGGTAGCGGCAATTACTCTAAAATCACTGTAAATAACTTCATTACCGCCTACACGGGAAAACTGCTTTGACTCAATAACTCTAAGAAGCTCTACCTGCATTTTAGGTGAAATTGTACCAATTTCATCAAGGAAAATTGTTCCGCCGTTTGCCATTTCAAATTTTCCCTTGCGTTTAAAATGGGCTCCGGTAAAAGCTCCCTTTTCGTGCCCGAAAAGTTCACTTTCAAGAATTGACTCGGCAAGGGCTCCGCAGTTTACCGTAATAATAGGGAAGTACTTTCTTCTGCTGTTGATATGTATGGCTTTGGCAATAAGCTCTTTGCCCGTGCCGCTTTCTCCTCTTATTATGGCGGTAGTATCAGTAGGAGCAACTGTGTTTATCAAAGTAAAAATTTTAAGCATCGATGGGGACTCGCCAATCAAATTATCAGGTCTGATAATTTCATCCAATTGGTCTTTTAGCTGTTCATTTTCCTTTTTAAGCATTCTTTGTTTAAGGGCA
>JAUZPC010000584.1 GCA_030706105.1 Bacteroidota bacterium
TCTTCTTTCCCTGTTTCTTCTTCTTTTGGAAACTTCCTTACAAGAATTAATAGTGCAAGCATTCTTTCTTCGTGATATTTTGAAAGAAGCATTTTCTCAATAATATCCATATCTGTTTTAGTATAAGTTTTTGCCAGCAGATGTAAAGACGGGTTCCGGATTCCAAGAAAAATGTCACCTTCTCCGTATTGTCCCTTGTTTGTTTTAAAAAAACGCTGAAGAATTACTGCATGCTGAGGATTTGACAAATCAATCAATTTCTGCTTTATTTCATTATATGACATTTTTAACCTTTGTTGAGAAAATGAGTTATAAAAATAAATAAAAATTAAATCCTTACAAAACCAAGTGAATTTATTTTAAAGAAATTGCAACAATTGGTCTTGTAAGTTTTAACGGCTGGAGTGTAAATTTTACAAAAAATTAGCATATAATAAGGGTTATCTGATTATTTTCTTTCAGGTTAATAGGAGTGTCTATTACTAAAAGTTATATTTAATCTGCCAATATATGTGCTGTTTTGGCTGATAATATGAGAAAAGCTGCATGGTTTGTAATGCTATCCCCCCATAAATAATTAGAAAAAAAATACATATCCATTTTTATTTTTATTGACTTTCTATCCGTTAAAGGGTAATTTTAAAAGCTAATTTTTAAATATTCACTTTTATAGATAAAAAGAAAAAATATGAAAGTATTTACATTCAGGATTGTAATTATTACAGCCTTTATTCTTCTCAGTGTTTATCTGTTGTATCCTACCTATGTAGATCATCAGAATACAGTCAAACTAACTGAGATATTGGAAAAAGCAAGGTTGAACGTTCAAAAATATCATCCCGACTGGACACCTTTCCAGGTTGAACACCGGATGAAACAAATTGAGGACAGTGTTAAAGGATTGGATCCTTCTTATGCTTCTGCCCGTGCTAAAAGAGTAAAATTGGGATTAGACCTTCAAGGCGGTATGCGTGTTGTTTTAGAGGTTAATACCGTAAAATTATTGGATAAAGTTGCTAAAAATCCTGATAATGTTTTTAAACAAGTTCTTGCTGATGCAGAAAAAGATGCTGCTCTCTCTGATGAAAATGTTATCGATCTTTTTGCCCGTAAAATGAAAGAAAAGGGTGTTAGATTAAGCCGTTATTACGGTACTGTCAGAGATGATGATAAAAAAATAATTGATCAGCTAAAAAAAGATGCTGAAGATGCAGTAACCCGCGCAATGGAAATTATTAGAAACCGTATTGATCAATATGGTGTTTCTGAACCATCCATACAGCGTCAGGGTGCCAGAAGAATTGTTGTTGAACTTCCAGGCGTTGCCAGAGAAGAAGAAGCAAAGAATTTATTACAGGGAACTGCTTTGTTGGAGTTCAGACTTGTAAAAGAACCTCAGCAGGCAATTGCTATTATGCAAAAAGTTGATGATGTTTTGGCAGGTGTCGATCTTAAAGATACAACCAAAACAGACACAACTAATGCAACAGTAAAGGCTGCCGGCAAAAACAGGGATACTGTCAATTATGATAAATTACCTGAAAATAAAAGACGTGAAGTGTTTGAAAAGAACCATCCTTTCTTCTCACTTGCTATCACACAGCAAAATTCCGCTGACCTTTTAGTCTTAGAAGAAA
>JAUZPC010000585.1 GCA_030706105.1 Bacteroidota bacterium
ATGCTGGCGCCAAATGAGAGATTTCTTTTATGCACCTAATATGCATGGCCTTAATTGGGTAAAAATAAAAGAAAAATATCAGCCGCTTGTAAAGTATGTAAACAACCGGGCTGATCTAACCTATATTATAGGTGAAATGATAGGTGAAATTAGTGTCGGGCATGCTTATGTTGGAGGAGGTGACTATCCGAAACCGGAAAAAATCAACATCGGCCTACTTGGTGCAAAATTAGTACAGGATAGCCAGTCCAAGTATTACAAAATTACCAAGATACTTAAAGGACAGAATTGGAATCCGTCTTTAAGATCCCCTCTTACTGAAATTGGGGTTAATATTAACGAAGGCGAATACATCATTGCTATTGATGGTAAGCAGGTTAATTCTGTTAACAATATATTTGAATTACTAACAGGTAAAGCTGATAAGCAGGTTACATTAACAATAAACTCGTCTCCACAGGAAAAAGGGAGCCGCGATGTTGTTGTAGTACCAATTTCAAACGAACAACAATTATATTATTATAATTGGGTACAGACAAATATTGAGAAGGTAAACAAAGCCTCAAATGGAGAAGTCGGCTATATACATATCCCGGATATGGGCCCGGCAGGACTTAACCAATTTACAAAATTATTCTATCCGCAGACAAAGAAAAAAGCTTTGATAATTGATGATAGAGGTAATGGCGGCGGAAACGTTTCCCCAATGATAACCGAAAGACTATTGCGCCAGCCGGTAATGCTTGATATTTCACGAAATGGAAGTATAAATTACAATCCGGGCGGAATGCATGTTGGTCCGAAAGTGTTATTACTGAATGAATTTTCCGCTTCTGATGGTGATATATTCCCATACAGATTTAAGTTCTATAAAATGGGTAAAACAGTTGGAAAACGCTCCTGGGGTGGTGTTGTCGGCATAAGAGGAACATTACCAATTGTTGATGGCGGTTACCTGAACAGGCCTGAATTCTCACGTTTTGATCTTGATGGGAAATGGAATATTGAAGGACACGGTGTTGATCCTGATATTTTTGTTGATAATGATCCTGCAACGGAATTTGGAGGAACAGATCAACAGCTTGACAGGGCAATTGAAGAGATAATGAAAGAGTTAAAAAATAATCCGCCTAAGGAATATAAAGTCCCTGAATATCCAGACAAATCGAAATAAATAGTATAACAATAAAAAAGGAGAGCGAAAGCTCTCCTTTTTTATATACTAATATTATTATTTTTATTTCATCATTATGGATTTATTTTATTAACATCATTTTTTTTGTTTGAACGGTATTACCGGCCTTCAATTGATAAAAATAAACACCGCTGGAAAGGTTCTTGCCCTCAAATTTATACTCATGATTACCCGAAGACTGCCTACCTGAAAATAAAGTCTCTACTTCCCTTCCAAGCAAATCATACACTCTTAAACTAACATTAGTTTCAACCGAGACATTATACCTGATAGTTGTCTCCGGGTTAAATGGATTTGGGAAATTATTTTCCAACATAAATCCATTCGGAATCACATTATCCATTTTTTTTGAGTCATCTGCCGATGAAATAACCACATCTGGTGATAATTTTCTATTTAGTAAAATCATTACTGCATCAGCCATTAAGTATTTACCAGCAG
>JAUZPC010000586.1 GCA_030706105.1 Bacteroidota bacterium
GAACATAAGTCATATCACCGTTGTCCGATATAGACATTCTGAATTTGATGGATACTTTATCCTCAAAGTATTTATTCAAAAGATCTAAAGCAGTTATGCAGGATACATCCTGATAAAGTGAGTCGTCAAGCCGTATAGTCATTGAATTAGAGAACATATCCTCAATCAAGTTGAAATCACCGGCTTTAACAGCCTGCTCAATTCTCATTTTTTGCATATCTGCGCCTGATAAACCCTGAGCCGGGCAAGTTGAATAAATAACTAAAGCAAAGAGAATTACAAATATGTATTTCATACTATTACCTCTTAAAAATAATAACATTTAATTATGTAGTCTAAATTATAGACCAGCCAAATTATTAAAAAGTTTAATTGAATAATATTTAGGACTAAGTGATAAGCTATAAATCACATAGTCCTTATTGTAAAATAAAATTACACTTTCCGGTTTCGTTTATCAAGTACTAAAAAAATCCCAAATTAACGAATTACTTTAATAATACAAGCTTCTTTGTAAGTACATTACTGCCGTTGTTCAATGAATAAAAATAAATTCCGCTTGATAATTTTGTCCCATTAAATTCAACTGAATACGTACCTGCGGTTTGATATTCGTTAACTAATGACACAACTTCTTTACCCAGTACATCATAGATTTTCAAAGTAACATTTCCGCTTAAAGGAATGCTGTACCTAATAGTAGTTGAAGGATTAAACGGATTAGGATAATTCTGATTTAAAACGAAATTTGAAGGGATATCAGAATTTATCTCTTTTACGGCAGCAGGGTTGCCAAACAAGTTTTTATATAAAGAGAAATTGCCGTCATACTCACCGATAACAAAATCTTTCCTGCCGGTGTGGAATAAATTAGCAAAACCCGGGGAAGCCATTTGCTTAACACCAATGCTGGCAAACAGAGTGTCATTCTTTGTCCAAACCGGATGGAGTTTGTTCCCTGTGTTTTCGTAATAATAAATATCACCCCAGGCGTTTCCCATAACCAGGTCAAGATCGCCGTCACCGTCAACATCAGCAAATACAGGCCTTGTTTGGCTTGGGAACACAACCCCAGCCATCATCGTGTCATTTACAACAAAATTATTGTTTCCTGAATTCATATAAAATTTAGAATTTGATCCTGTTTCTGCTCCAACAAGCATGTCTATGTTGCCGTCTCCATTTATATCTCCAAAAGCAGGTGCGCTAAATCCGCTAACATCAACACTGCTGAACATTGTAGTATTTTGTGTAAAGCTGCCATTGTTGTTAATGTAGCAGAATAATTTTCCGCCCAATGAGCCCGAAACTATGTCCAGTTGACCATCGTTATTAAGATCAACAAAAACCGGAGTACTGTAAGAACCCGGATTTATATTTGTAATGGCATTGGAGGTTGCTGTAAAGATTGGGCTTTCTGCGGTGCCTGTGTTCTTAAAATATGAAAATTTACCTGTGTTATTTCCGCTAAGTAAATCTATTTTACCGTCTTTATCAAAATCGCCAAAAGATACTGTTGCTGCTCCAAAAGTTTTAACAACCTGAAAATAATTAGAGCTATACAGGAAATGGGGAGCAGTCAATGTTCCGTTATTTTCATAAAAAAAGATATTGCCGCTTGAAGAGCCGTAAA
>JAUZPC010000587.1 GCA_030706105.1 Bacteroidota bacterium
AACAATTATACCTATTCCGATAAAAATTTAACCCCGGGAATATATATGTTTAGGTTGAATCAAATATACCAAAAAGGAGAATATAAGTATTACAATCTGAGAGGGGAAATAAATATAGGTCAACCTGCTGCATATTCTCTTAGCCAGAACTATCCTAATCCGTTTAATCCTAATACAACGATTAGATACTCCATAAAAGATGCAGGAGTAGTAAGAATTGAGATATTTGATATGCTTGGAAGAAAAACAGCCACCATAGTAAATGAAGAAAAACCGGCTGGAAATTATGAAATAAACCTTAACGGTAACAATCTTTCTTCAGGGGTATATTTTTATAAACTGACCTCAGGCTCATTTACACAAATAAAAAAAATGCAACTGCTGAAATAGCAGGTATTTCAAAAGCTGCCCCGAAATAGTATTAGGGGCAGCTTTTTTTATTTTACAAAATATTAAAGGCGTTCTGCGGGGGCCGGCATTTTGTATGCTACCCATTCTTCTTTTGAGGGTCCGTAAATACCCGGGACAGGCAATCCGAGAAGTCTCATAATCACAGTCAACTGAGCTCTGTGGTGAATTTCGTGTCTTAGAAGTATTTGCAGGGTAACTCCATTTTTCCACATTTCGCCATACATATCAAGCTCTTTAAGTAAGTCTTCATCTTTCCATGAGCTTTCAACGGCGGCAATAAGTTCCTGAGATGCCTTATCATAAGCATCAACAATTTCTTTTGCGGTGTCAGGGCTGGCATCATCGTTTAAAGCAGTTACTTTCAATCCTGTTCTGGACATCATCTCTCCAACAGCAGTAGTTATATGCCAGGCTAAATTACCGGCACTGCGCCCATAGCCATCAACGCGCTTATATAAAGTTTCGTCATTTAAAGTTCTGAAAATTTTTAAAGTAGCAGCAACTTCATTTTTGTAATCTGCTATAAAATCTTTTACATAGTAGAACATTTGTACCTCTCGATTTATTTATAAAAAGGATTACTGTAAATTACTCAAATTATTTTTTAGCAGTTGTAAGTTATTTAACCAATCAGCTTTTTTCTGCTTTTCTTTTTCAACAACTTCTTTGGCGGCATTTTTTAAGAAATTTTCGTTAGATAATTTCTTTTCAATTCCAGTAAGCGAGCCTTCAAGGCGGTCAATATCCTTCTGAATCCTTTTCCTTTCAACATCAAGATCAATAATGCCTTCAAGAGGAACGAATATTTCACATCCTTTAATGACTGCCGAAGCGGAAACCTTAGGCTTTTCAATATTCTCACTAATTACCAGGCTATCAACTTTAGCAAGTTTTTTAATATAAGCTGAATTAGCTTCTTTAAGGATATTTGTTTTAATAATTACGTTAAGAAGTTTTGAAGGCGGAATACTCATTTCCCCCCTGATATTTCTTAATGCCGTAATTACCTCCTGAATAAGCTCCATCTCTTTTTCGGCTTCTTCATCAATAGCATTTTTATCTGCTTTAGGGAATTCAGACGTTGAGATACTCTCACCCGGCTTCCTTTCATCAATAATCTGCCACAGCTCTTCTGTAATAAACGGCATAAATGGATGTGCCAGTTTTAGCATTTGTTCAAAAATGTATATTGCGCGGGTAAGCAC
>JAUZPC010000588.1 GCA_030706105.1 Bacteroidota bacterium
CGGACGCGGGCCCATCTTATACCGGATTGCTCCTTTGATAGCAAAGTGATGCCACTTCGCTATGTTATGCGGTATTAGCACAAGTTTCCCTGTGTTATCCCCCTGTACAAGGCAGGTTGCCCACGCGTTACTCACCCGTCCGCCGCTAAGAATACATTGCTGCATTCTCCGCTCGACTTGCATGTGTTAAGCACGCCGCCAGCGTTCGTCCTGAGCCAGGATCAAACTCTCAAATTAAATCTTTATTTGAGAGCCTTTTGGCTCTTAATTACAAATTCTGGCTTGTAGTTTATACAAGTTACTCATTAAAATTTACGAGTTCCTTCATTTTTTACACTGTTTACTTTTCAAAGTCCATTTCCCGCCGCTTCATCAGCGCGGAAGTCTATCTTAACATGCTGCCTTAGGTTTGTCAACACTTTTTTTATTCCTTTATTTCTCATTCAGTGCTGACACCCTATTCTGTCTGCATTTGTTTGCCGCCGTCGCCGACAGCTATATTAATATATCACCAATAATACCTGCATACAAGTCTATAATTATGCCATAAATAAGCAAATATCAAATATATTACAACTATTCTACGTTATCCTCTATTTAAATACCTTATATTTATTTATACAGTGCATTAACATTCTTTTTAGTATGATTTATTCAAAGTATATTACAGGTTATTTTCCGTACTTTTGAGCCTTTCAGCAAGTTGAGAAGCTTCCTCATAAGAAACAGGTTTTTTGAAATCCATAGCCATACCACCAACAACCCAGTCTTTACGCTTTTGGTTCTTTTCACTGCAGTGTGCATTACTGCATTTACCATTTATCTTAATAGACCCGCATTTGCAAAAATCCATAGTTAACACTCCTTTGAAGTACTGTACTTATATTCTTACCTATATATTTAACATTAATCCTTTTACATTTTAATTTTGTATGACGATTTTTCTCTAATATTATCTCTTTTCTGAGTCTTTCTTGCTTCTATAATATTGCCTTTATACATATCTCTAGCATCTATTTTAATTTTTAAAACCTTTTCATACTTCTTTATCAACGTTAATTCCCTGTCCGTAACTATAGAAACTGCAGTACCGGTATTCCCTTTTCTGCCGGTCCTTCCAACCCTGTGCAGGTAATCCTTGGGGTCTTCAGGCATACTCAGATTGAATACATGTGTCACCCCTTCGATGTCAAGTCCCCGCGCAGCTAAATCTGAAGCAACAAGAAGCTGGATTTTACCATTCCTGAATTCCTCCATGGTTTTTTTACGATCCCGCTTAATACTTGACCCATGAATAGCTTCGGCTGCTAATCCGTGGTATTTTAATTTTGAAGCATTAACTTCTATTTCATCACTTTTATTTACGAATACAATAGCTTTTTCAGGGCTTAGTATTCTTACCAGTTTTCTTAACACCTCGATTTTATCTCTTTGCTCTGCGACAAAATATATATGATCAATAACCGCAGGAACTGTAATGCTTTCTCCCCCTCTAATAACCTCCGGCTCTTTCATGATCTCTTTAGCGATAGCTTCTGTTTCCCGTGAAATGGTTGCCGAGAACATCATAAGCTGTCTTTCC
>JAUZPC010000589.1 GCA_030706105.1 Bacteroidota bacterium
AATTGCCGGTGCTGTGCATATTCAAGCTTTTCTGCCCGTATTAAAAATAGTTGTAACTTGATAGAAAAGTGCTTCGAAATCGGCAACTAACCATACCGCCGACCGTTAGCCGCAATTGTGGAAAGGTATTCAGGTGGATTCCCGTTGACTGGAACGTAAAATTTGAAACATACGGGTTCTAAATAAAGGATAGAAAAAGAAGGTTAGACGACCAAGTTTTTATATTTTTTCAAATGACTGTTACAAATCAATTTGGCCGTTTGTGCCAAGATTGATATGAACAAAACTTTAGTAACGACCTGATAGACAAACAACATGCGGCTAACACGCGGTCATCAAACATGCCGGAGACTGGAATTTGCAAGCAATGCGTCCCGCATCTTTTTTCCGTATAGCTGACATAGACGTACCACGCAGTCCGGCACGTTTTATACCGCCAGCCGTTGGCAACCATATTAAAAAACCGCTCTAACATGAGAATTGCGACAATATTGATATTAATAATTCTTTTCAATAATCTGGGTCTGAATGGACAAACACGAACCATTACAGGCCGAGTAGTTTCTGAGGATTTAGAAGCATTACCTGATGTTAATATTCAAAATAGTGAGAAATTACTACTTGCAAAGACTGATTTAGAGGGAAGATTTAAAATTAATATTCAGCAAGAGACAGATAGATTAATATTTAGCTGGATTGGTATGGAATTAACTGAGATAAAATTGCATGATAAATGTGATACTGTTGAAGTTGTAATGATGTACGCTGGGACTTATGACTTTATGACATTAAGAAAGGTTGATAGACTTCGTAAGAAAAGATTTGATAAATTACCTAGCCTTCATTCTGACGCTGTGATAAATGGACTTTTTAAAAATAACAATATTTGTTACGAAAGAATTTTTATAGCGCATAAACCAACTAAACCAGTCCTTGATAGCCTTAGTAAAGCTTATAAATCAAAAAGGAAACAAATCAAAGATACTTTTAAAGGACTTGCTTTAGGTGATACTATTAGGATTCCGTATTCTGGGGCATGGAGAGAGGACGGTACTGACAGAACAACTTTGCATATATATTCAAATGGTGTAGATGGTGAGGATTTTGATTGCATTATCAGAGTAGTAATCATTGATAAAAATAAACGAAAAGGCGGATATAATCTAGTATGCAGAGTTATTGATTGCAAAGATTGTCATTACGATAATATCGTTCGAAATGGAAAGGAATTGAAAGTTGGAGAAACGATTGAATTTAACATGAAATATTTTAAGATATTAAAAAACAAATAAATACGGTTGCCAATAAATAGGACTCTGAGCGGTCTGCAAGACCCAGCGATGAGTCCGTGTTGAACTACAAACGCCGGGCTATGGGCTATGTACTTAATGAGTTTTTTTGATGTTTTTTGAAGGCAGGCTGATTAACCGTTCTTTGAAGTTTTGTAAATTTTGCAAGGCTGGGGACTATCTGTAAAGATAAAATCCTAAAAAACAAACAGTTCCTCTTCCTCCATAGTCAAGCCATCTGACTATCTTTTCAAGCTCTGACATTTATTATTAGCGCAGCG
>JAUZPC010000059.1 GCA_030706105.1 Bacteroidota bacterium
TAGGGCATTTTTAACGGCAGAAGCTCTGCGCTTTGATAAATCAAGATTGCTTGCATCGGAACCATCACTGTCTGTATGACCTACAATTTTTACTTTTACGTTAGAATTCTCTTTAAGGACGGCTGCAATTTCTTTTAGAGTGCCATATGATTCAGGTTTAATTTTATCCTTACCTGAGTCAAATAGTATTCCATGTGTAACAAGCTTTCCTTCAGTAATTAGTTTGCTCCTCATATCAGGTGCACCTTCGGCAATTCTCAAATTTGTAATATATGCATAAGACTCAGGTTCATTAGTATTACCCAAAGAAAATCTTATTCTATCTAATTTATTGTCTTTTTCAAACAATCTGGGCAGGTCATATATTTTATTTTCATTCAAATATAATCGGGCTCTTTGTTTTTGGATCCAAATTGAAACTTTGACTTTTTTATTGGCATTATCCAGAAAAATACCATTAGTAAGATTGTTACTAATTTGCCCATAATTACCGTCTTTCCAGTTAAATGCATTGATCGTATAAACATTAAAACTGAAAATAGCTCCATACAAACCCGGAACGAGGTTAGTTAGCCCGTCAGCAGGTTGAGAAGCATATAACCAGCAGGCAAATTCGGGGATGTCTCCTTCATTGACCCGTCCTAAAATAAGATCATATTCAATAGTGCAGTTTTCCGGAATTTTATCTACAAATTCAGGCATATAGCTACCGTCAATATGCATTTTAAGCCATTTACCGGGCTCATTGTTTAGAGTTACAACTTCGCCTGAAGCATTTGTATTCCATCTGGCTGGAAAATCAGAGACATTATCCTGTGAAAAATCTTCAAAAAATAAAATTTTATCCCCCGGTATAAAATCGTATTTTGAATATGCTTTTAATTCAATATTTTCGGGTTTTTTATCCGAAGGTTCTTGTTTGTTCTCATTTACTTTCTCTTTAGAAACATCTTCTTTTTTAGAATCTTCTTTCTTGTTATCTCCCTTGTTTAATTCTTCATCAACCTTTTGATCAATTTTTTCTTCAGCTTTTTGTTTTACTTTATTAAGCAAATCAATCTGTCCAAAAGTTAATGATAAAGGGAATATTATCATTATTATAAAAGTAAGCAGGTTTTTCACATAAGCCTCAAATAATTATAAATAGTTAGATATTACAATGTGAAATTAATGTTTTTTATCAACAAAAAAAAGGACTTTGTTCAAATATGAACAAAGCCCTTTAACCTATGTATCCGGACAACCGGAGACTCAGTTGCCGGTTAACGCTTATTTTATTGCGCAAATATAACAAGCTGAAGTTAACAAAATATTAACCTTATATTACATTTTTATTAAATAATAAGTAAAATTTGTAGTATTTTTGCATAACAAAAATAAACTTTAGAATATTTTGCCCTGTAAATTCAGCATCATTATTGCAATTAGAAATGAAGAAGATAATATCCCATCTTTAATTGCTTCATTAACAAAACTAAATTACTCTACAAGTAATTATGAGATAATATTTGTTGATGATAATTCAACTGATTCAAGCTATAAGTTGATTTCCGGTTTAATTATGAAGTATCCTAATTATAAAATAATTAAAACTGAAAGCCATGCCTTGCTCCATGGGAAAAAAGCCGCCTTATCAACCGGTATTGCCGGTGCATCGTTTCCTTATATACTTACAACTGATGCCGATTGTATTATTGGCAGCAATTGGTTAAAAGTATATTCGGACAAATTTAATGAAGGATTTGATATACTTTTTGGAATTGCTCCCTTTGTTTTAGAGAGATTCTATGTAAATCACGTTGCTGCATTTGAAAATTTCAGGAACTCTCTCCTTTCGTTTACATTAGCAGATTGCGGTTTACCCTATAACGCATTTGGCAGAAATTTCGGTTTTAAAAAGGACATATTTATTAAGTTAAATGGCTATAGCGAAATTAATAAAACCTTAAGCGGTGATGATGATTTATTTTTGCTTTTAGCAGCAAAATATAATTATAAAATTGGAACTGTCAAGTCCAAGGACGCATTTGTATTTTCAAGTACGAAAAAGACTTTTAAACAATTTTTACTGCAAAGAAGCAGGCATACAAAAACATCGGCCATTTATCCACTAAGGATTAAAACCATTTTGGCCTTTTGGCACATACTAAATATTATATTAACGGGTTCAATTCTTTTTGTCCCTTTTAGTAATTATTTTTTAATTCCCTTCTGTAGTAAAATGCTGATTGATTTTGCAACAACTATTATTTCTCAAAGAAAATATGGTTATAGATTCAATCTTTTAGCAATTATCCCATTGCAGATTAGTTATGAGGTTTTAATAATAGTCCACTTTATTAGCTCCAAAATAACTAAAGATAAATGGTAGAAAACATATTATTAACTTTTATATTATTATATACAATATTATTTTAGGAAATGGAAAAAATGAAAAATGAAATCTACACCCAACTGGCTGAAAAAGCAGTTGAAATGAAAAAATTTTCGCAATGTGCATATTCTAATTTTCACGTTGGGGCAGCTCTTTTAGCAAAAGACGGAACTGTTTTTACCGGCTGCAATATTGAATCCAGCTCATATAGTTTAACTATTTGCGCTGAACGGGTTGCAATATTTAAAGCCATATCTGAAGGCGTTAAGGAATTTGATGCAATTGCAATATCAAGTGATTATGAAGGTTTTTGTTCACCATGCGGATCTTGCAGGCAAATAATCAGTGATCTTTGCGGCAGCATTGATATCATACTTGTTAATAATAAAAACGAAACTAAAATTTATAATACTGCTGATATGCTCCCTTATGCTTTCGGTGATGATGTACTTAACAGTTAGTTAAAATAAAGGACTTTACTTGATGATGGAAATGGCTCCCCACTCAATGCCAAAAGAGACAGGTTGGATTGAAGTTATTACCGGTTGCATGTTCTCCGGTAAAACAGAGGAATTAATTAGAAGGCTTAGACGTGCTCAGATAGCAAAGCAAAATGTAGTAGTTTTTAAGCCTGAGATTGATAACAGATATTCTGAAAAGAATATTGTATCGCATAATGAACGCGCATTGCCTTCTATTGTAATTGATAATGTAAATAAGATATTATCTTTATCAAAAGATGCACAGGTTATCGGGATAGATGAGGCCCAATTCTTTTCTTCTGACATTCTAAAAGTATGCAACACCTTAGCTAATAATGGAAAAAGGGTTATTGCTGCAGGTTTAGACCAGGATTATAAAGGTATCCCTTTTGAACCAATGCCGGGACTTTTATCCATTGCAGAATATATAACAAAGACTTTAGCAATTTGTGTGGTTTGCGGAAACCCTGCTGATAAAACTCAAAGAAAAACTCATACACACGAAAGGGTTATTGTAGGTGCAGCAGATATTTATGAAGCACGCTGTAGAAAATGCCATTATATCCCCGATGAGGAAAAATAATTATGACTGGATTTCTCTATTCATTACTTAGAGGTATAATTGGCCTAGTATCTATTTTGGGGATTGCCTTTATTTTTTCCAATAACAAGAAGAAAATTGATTGGAAATTAGTCTCATGGGGTATCGGCCTGCAGGTTATTTTTGCAGTTTTGATTTTACGCGGCGATGATCTGAGGAAGATATTTTTTCCATTTGGCTGGTTTAAGGATTTGTTTAACGGCATAAGTTATTTCTTTGTATTAATATTAAACTTTACAAATGAAGGAGCCAAATTTGTATTTGGAAACCTTGCTGCCTCAGAAGGTACTCCCGGTTTCTTTGGAGTGTTTTTTGCCTTTCAGGTACTGCCAAGTATAATATTTTTAGCCAGTTTTGTTTCTGTTTTATATTACTTCGGCATAATGCAAAAAATTGTAGAAGGTATGGCTTGGGTAATGTCCAAATTGATGGGAACAAGCGGAGCTGAGACTATTTCAGTTTCCGGTGATGTTTTCCTTGGACAAACTGAAGCCCCTTTATTAGTACGACCGTTCATTAAGGATATGACTAATAGTGAACTTTTAACTATTATGATTGGCGGAATGGGGACTATTGCGGTAGGTGTAATGATTGCTTATATTCAGATATTATCTTTCTCATATGCCAAAACTGCCGGTATTCCTCTTCAGCAGGCACAATTATTTTTTGCTAACCATTTATTGAGTGCTTCAATAATGGCCGCTCCTGCTTCTTTATTAATTGCTAAAATACTCTATCCTGAAACTGAAGAGCCTCTTACTAAGGGCAAAGTAAAAACTAATCTCGAGAAGAAGGAAATAAATGTAATTGAGGCTGCTGCAAACGGAGCTGCCGATGGTCTGCATTTAGCTCTTAATGTTGCAGCAATGCTAATAGCTTTTATTGCTCTTATTGCATTACTTAATTATTTGCTGCAAACTATTGGCTATTTTACGGGACTGCAAAAACTTGCCGGAGCACCCATCTCCATGCAGTATATATTTGGCTCAATATTTAGATATGTTGCCTTTGCAATTGGTGTTTCCTGGAATGATTCCTTTAATATCGGAAGCCTATTTGGCACTAAGTTAGTATTAAATGAATTTGTTGCTTATTTAGATCTTGGAAAAAATATCGCTGCAAAGTCACTTATGGAAAACAAATCCATATTAATTGCAACTTATGCACTTTGCGGTTTTGCAAACTTTAGCTCTATTGCTATTCAAATTGGCGGTACAGGTGCAATGGCTCCAAACAGAAAATCAGATATTGCCAGAATGGGACTTAAAGCAGTTCTGGGCGGTACACTTGCTAATCTTTTAACAGCGGCTTTAGCCGGAATATTATTCAATTAAATTATATGCTAAATCTATCAAGAAAATATAAAGACACATTAGACTACATCAACAACCTTGCACCATTTAGCCCTGAGATTGCTATAGTTTTAGGCAGTGGGCTTGGTAAACTGGCACAAAAAGTAAATGTAAAAAAAGAAATCAGTACTGCTGATATACCACTTTACCCAGTTTCAACTATAATTGGTCATGCGGGCAAAATTATATTTGCAGAATATGCCGGTAAAAATTTATTACTTTTTCAGGGTAGAATTCACTTTTATGAAGGTTATAAAATTTATGAATGTCTGCTTCCGGTTTTTATTTCCCATTCGCTGGGTTGTAAAAATATTATTCTAACAAATGCGGCCGGCGGCATAAACCCCAATTACGTGCCAGGCGATTTGATGCTAAACAGTTCAATGAATGGAATTAATATAAAGAAAGAACTTAATAATTTTATAGGTATTCCGGGCAGTGATGGAATTAGAAACTTTAACAACTTCCCTTCCCCAAAGCTAAATAAAACAATTAAGAACGCTGCACTGGAGTGTAAAATTGATTTAAAGGAAGGTGTATACTGGTATTGCAAAGGTCCTAATTACGAAACTCCGGCTGAAATTAAAATGGCAGCCAGGTTTGAAGCTGATGCTGTAGGTATGTCAACAGTTCATGAAGCTATTTATGCTTCATATTTAGGAATGGAAACTTCTGCAATTTCATGCATTACGAACTTTGCAGCAGGGATATCAGCAACAAAGCTAAATCATTCAGAAGTAACAGAAACTGCCAAACTTGTTGAAACCAAATTTGAAAATCTGGTAAAAAAGACAATTGAGCTGAGCTAAGTAATTATTAATTTTTACGTTAAACTAACAAGTTGGTAAACAATAAGCTTTTAAAGATTGAAACTTGAAAAATAATAATTATATTTGTTTAGTGATTTGACCGAAATATGAACTCTACTATAAGAATAAGGACTTTTTATGAAACTACTAAGCTATATACTCAAACTACGTGTTGCACTAAAAAAGGTTTTGAACCCATCAATTGCATCAGAACAGCAATTATTAATGCTTGGAAAGATTCTTTCAGAGACTGTCAAGCATAAGGAACAGATTTCTTCTTTAAGCGAAGTTGAGTTTAAAGTTTTTTCTCAGTGGGGTGATGATGGTATCATTCAGTGGCTTGTTAACAATCTGGATATTCCGAATAAAACTTTTATAGAATTTGGGGTAGAAAATTATAGGGAATCCAACACAAGATTTCTAATGATCAATAATAATTGGTCTGGTTTAGTAATGGATGGTTCTAAGTCAAATATAAATCAAATAATTAACTCCGAATATTTTTGGAAATACTCATTATTAGCTAAGGATGTCTTCATTGATGCAGACAATATTAACAACCTTATTTCATCAGCTGGATTTGAGAAGGAAGTTGGACTTCTTCACATAGATTTGGATGGAAATGATTATTGGATATGGAAAAAAATAGATGTAATATCTCCAATTATAGTTATACTGGAATATAATAGTGTCTTTGGTAAGGATAGAGCTATAACAACTCCTTATGACAAAGCTTTTATTCGATCAAATGCTCACTATAGTAATTTATACTTTGGAGCATCATATCGGGCCCTCCATAAATTATCTGCCGAAAAAGGTTATTCATTTATTGGATGTAATAGCGCTGGGAATAATGCATATTTTGTCAGAAATGACAAATTAAATAGCACTGTTAGAGAAATGCCAGTGGAAAAGGGATTTGTTCTCTCTATGTTTCGAGAAAGTAGAGATATAGAAGGAAGGTTGACATATTTAACTGGGCATGATCGAATTGAAACAATTAGAGGTACGCTTGTTTATAATGTTGAGACAAATCAAATTGAGAAGCTATAACTTCAAAATCGATTTTGTCCATACTGTGCGAAGTTATGTTTAAGCTATCTTATTATTTATAATATGTTCTAATGTTTTTATAGTTAATAATAGCTCTATCTGCAGCCTGTATATGGCTATTTATGAACCTTATTGTTATTAATTTCATTTTTAGCTTTTATCTAAAGTCTCTATTGTGCGATACTGTATTAATTCAAAACACCTTCAAGATAATATATTTCGGAACTATTGCTTTTATTAAATGATTTTACTAATTTAATAAGTGTTATATACAGTTGTGCAGTTTATGTTTATCTGTAAATAATTACTAGTATTGTTTATATTTTACTTGTTTATTTTCTAAGTTATTTAACAAAATGAAAGGTCATAACATGGGAAAATCTCGGACTCTTTTTCTGTTAGTAGCTCTATTTTGTAATAGTTTTTTATTACAAGCACAATGGACATATACTAACGGCCCAAGTAATAACTATATTTGGGGAATACAAACTATTGGAAATAATATTTTTGCAGCTACAGTTGGTTCAGGAGTTTTTCGTTCAACGAACCAGGGTTTGAATTGGACGTCCGCATCTAATGGAATTACTAATTCGGCAGTTCAATCATTTACTTATTGTGGGAATAAATTATTTGTAGGTACAGGTTGGGATAATACAAATGGAGGAGGAGTTTTTATTTCCACCAATAATGGTGATAATTGGTCTCCCTCTTTAAATGGTAAAGCAATTTATGCATTGGCAAGTAGTGGTAATAATGTTATTGCAGGAACTTACCATCTGGGAATCTATCTTACTACTGATTTAGGTGCTACATGGAATGCCATAAACAATGGTCTTCCGCTCAACCTTAATTATTACTCCTTAGCAATTAAAGGTAATGAGATCTTCGTTGGATTATCCAATGGCTATGGCATATATCATTCAACCGACCTGGGGGCTAATTGGACTAATGTGACTGGCGGATTACTTGTTAACAATGTTCGTGCACTTGCTTTTGTAAATAATGTAATTTTTGCTGGGTCAGATGGGCAAGCAGGAGTTTTCTTCTCTACTGATGGAGGCACCACCTGGACGCATAGTCTATCAGGCATGTCTGTATATTCAATTACTTCTTCAAGTAATAAAATTTTTGCAGGTACTAATCTAGGTGTTTATGCTTCAACTGATAATGGTATAAGCTGGCTGCCATATACTAATGGTATGGCATCTACTGAAGTTGGCTCCTTAGGAGTAACTGAGAATTATTTATTTGCCGGTACTATGAATAATGGAATATGGCGTCGTCTTTTAACAGATGTTGGCGTTGTCCCAGTTGAATTGACATCTTTTTCCATACAATCAATTAATGGTAAAATTGAACTTCAATGGGAAACTGCTACCGAGACCAATAATAAAGGATTTGAAGTACAAAGACGTATTAACAACTCCGAATGGACCGTTATTCAATTCATAAAAGGGAAAGGAACTTCCATAGAAACGAATAAATATTCATATATGGATGACCTAAATAATATTAGTGGAAAATCAATCAAGTATAGATTAAAACAGATAGATGAAAATGGAGAATATGTGTATAGCAAAGAAATATTGGTTGATAATTTAGGAATTACCAGATATCAATTGTCACAAAACTATCCTAATCCATTTAACCCTAATACAACTATTAGTTATCAGTTACCTCAAAATGGGATAGTTACAATAAAGGTTTATGATATACTTGGCAATGAAGTTAAAACACTTGTAAATGAAAATAAACAAGCTGGAAGCTATAATGTGAACTTTGATGCTTCGAAACTTAGCAGTGGAGTTTATGTATATAAAATAACTGTTGGTAATTTTGTGGCATCCAGAAAAATGATGTTATTAAAATAGTCTGACATTAATTGTAATATTGGATTTCTTATTACACATACGAACACCTTTATATCCACAGAAATACAAAAATAATAATTGAGAGTAATTAAATACTAATTACTCTCAATTAGCTAAATATTGTTATTGATAATTTTTTGCTGTGAATAAATCCAAATACATCTTGGCTGCATTTTTCGAAGTATAAACATGAATGTTTTTTAGATTTTTTTTTGTTTATTAATTAATTCTTTATCGCTCCAAGTTTTGAATAATAATCTCATTAATTCATCTACATCATTAGCATGTAAAGATATATATCGAAATTATCGCATAATTTAACAATAATAGGAGTTCCTCCAGCAGCTTCCATCAGTGGAAGGCCGCTTGATTTGTGCAAACTTCCATAGATTAAAAACTTTGCAGCAGGAATGTCAGCCAAAAGACAAACCATTCAGAAGTAACCGAAACAGCAAACTTATTGAAAACAAATTTGAAGATCTGGTAAAAAAAAACGATGAGCTGAGCTAAACTTTGTTGAGATTGTAATAATTCTTTATATTTGTGTTCAATTATTAATTTTAGAGTATATAATCAGTTATGAAAAAAGCACTTATTTGTGGTATATCTGGTCAAGATGGAGCTTACTTAGCTAAGTTATTATTGGCAAATGGCTATGAAGTCTATGGGACATCAAGGGATGCCCAAGTAACTTCTTTCTCCAATTTAATTAAACTTGGAATAAAAAACAGAGTTAAATTACTTTCAATGTCATTAACTGATTTTAGAAGTGTTATACAAGCAATTAAGCAGACAAATCCTGATGAGATTTATAATTTAGCGGGTCAGACATCTGTAGGGCTTTCCTTTGATCAGCCTGTTGAGACTCTTGAGAGTATTACGGTTGGAACTTTAAATTTATTGGAATCTATAAGATTTATGAATAATGAAATAAAATTTTATAATGCCTGTTCCAGTGAGTGTTTCGGTAATACATACTCCCCTGCTACAGAGGCCACGGCCTTTAATCCAAGGAGTCCGTATGCTGCAGCAAAAGCGGCCGCATTTTGGATAACTTCAAATTATAGAGAAGCTTATAAAATATTCTCTTGTTCCGGTATTTTATTTAATCACGAGTCCCCATTAAGACCCGAAAGATTTGTTACTCAAAAGATTATATCAGCCGCAATAAGAATAGCAAATGGAAGTAAAGAAAAATTAAACCTGGGTAATTTAGACGTTATCAGAGACTGGGGCTGGGCTCCTGAATATGTTGAATCCATATACTTAATGATGCAAAATAATACGCCGGAAGATTTTGTAATAGCAACAGGCGAAAGCCATAGTTTAAAAGAATATGTAAGTTTAGTTTTTAGTGAACTGAATCTTAACTGGGAAGATAATTGTTCAATTGATAAATCTTTAATAAGGCCCGCAGATTTAATGATTAGCGCAGGAAATCCGGCTAAAGCTGCCAATATTTTGAATTGGAAAGCTAAATTCAAAATGCATGAAAGCATTAAACAGATGATTCAGGCAAAGTTGAATAATATGTAATTGAAAATTATTTTTTAATTACCCCATTTAGAAGTAAAAAACTCTATATACTTTCTGGCAGAATTTTCCCATGAATATAATTGAATATTTTTCAAATTATTTTCTCTTTGTTTTTTGATCAATTCTTTATCATTCCAAATCTTTAGCAATAATTCCGCTAACTCTTTTTCATCCATTGTATTAAACAAGTTGATATCCAGATTTTCGCACAACTCAACTATTGGTGGAATATTTGAAGCAATAATTGGAGTTCCTGCTGCAGCAGCTTCCATTAGCGGAAGCCCGCTTGACTCGTGCATACTCCCATAAATTAAAAATTTTGCTCTTTTATAGAGAGCCAATATATCTTCAAAAGGAACTAACCCCAAATAATCTACATTACGCAGATCGTTATTTCCTATAAACGCAAATATTTCATCAGAGGTCTTTGATTTGTTACCAGTTAGCACTAATGGTATTATTGTGTTATGTTCTTCCTTTAATATTTTTAGCGCTTTTAATATAGTCAAATGATTTTTATGAGGCCATAACTGAGCCGGATATAACAAAAACTCATCCGGAATACCATACTTATCCGACAAATAACTTGTATCAACATCAACATTGAACTTATCAATATTTACGCCTTGCGGTATAAAAATAACTTTTTCTTCCGGTACGAATTTGAAATGTTCAATTATATCTTTTTTTATAAATCTGCTGCTTGCTTGTATATAAGTTACAAGCTCTGCACTTAGTTCATGATGTATCTTTCTGTTAAGCAATTCAAATTTAGAAAAGAACTGCGGAAAATGAA
>JAUZPC010000590.1 GCA_030706105.1 Bacteroidota bacterium
CTAGCTTTAAGCCGAAATATGAACAGGTCTGGCCCTGGATTATGGAAGCAAACCGGACTCTACTGACAACAAACGTAACTAAAGGCAGGACAGGTATAACTTCAGATCCGGGTGGCACAATTTCTGCGGTTACCGCCTGCATATTTACTGATGCAGACGGTAGAAAATTAGTTGTATCATCAAGTATGCTTGATTTTACTGAAGCAAATGGTATGACAAATAGTGCAGCAATTACCGGTGTTCCAGACGGAACATATGATGTCCTGTGGGAGAATAGAACCGTAACTGTTGATGACGGAACTATCAAAGATACCTGGAAACCATATACATACCATTTTTATCAGTTAAAGACAGGTGATACTGGTATGAAATAAGCTCTACTGGTACCATCGGTTCCAGTTCGGGTTCTTTTTCTTTTGCTAGAGTCGGCAGGTTACCATATCTGCCAGCTCTATCGATTCAAGCAAAGTGTTTGATAAATGGACGAATATACGGATGTGTAGATGTAACTTCTTCTATCGTGACCGTATACTCCCGAGATTATCGTTTTAAAGATTATTTATAAAAATAGGAAGAATATTTCAACTAACTTCTTTACCTATACAAATTTATCGGTTGCATGGTTAATAAATACTAAAGCACCGGGAAAAATACAGGTTGATTTCAGCGTGATGCGCCAGCCTAATTTCGGTTCCTGGCATATGCCTTCATAAATCAAATTCCTGAACAATGATTCCTGATTAATGAGATACCTGAACAATAAGATTACTGAACATACATGCTGATTTATGGGAATTTCAGAATTTCAGGGATTAAAACAATAGCGGTTTTAACAAACCAAAATGCAAAAACGAGAACCAGGATAAAAATTATATCTTCAGCTAACTTACTCATAAAGTTATGATTGGATTCATTATAAATAATAATTTTCATTAATCATCAATCTCAGTTCTTCAGGGTTCTTTTCATATTTTTACCATATATTACTATATTTTGATATTTAATAATTAAAAGTTATTTATACTGTACTCTATTACTTTATTGCCTTCACCAGTCTTCTGATATCTTTTTTATTCTTAATCAAATAATTCACTTATAGACACATATAAAACAGATAAATGTAAAATTATTTTGTCAAGTATACATAGGAACTTTCACTGGGCTGTTTTAATCATTGGATTTTCTAAAATAAGGTATCATGAAGACTGTAAGCCTCAGTTTTGAAGCCAAGAATAAGTTTTCAGTAGCGGCTCTATGAAACTAAGCTGGATGAATATGAGAACTGGATGAAACGAAAAGCATTACAAAAGCCTGACCTATGAAACAAAAATTCCATTAATTAAAACAAAAACCAGAAAAAGGCTATATAAAGAGTTATTAAAAACAGAGTTATTAAGATATTAGTATGCTGAAAAGCCTATTAGATTTTTAAAGTGATCCATAAGGCCTGGTCCAAATTTAATGTAGTTTAGTTCTGTACTCAGTTAAGCTATTACTTATTTAAGTCATTACTCAGTTAAGTTACCTAGTCAAGTTACTACTTATTTAAGTCATTACTCAGTTAAG
>JAUZPC010000591.1 GCA_030706105.1 Bacteroidota bacterium
CAGGGCATTGGACTCCATAAACAAAGGGACGGAATAGAAGTTGCCCTTACCAAACCCGGATCTCAATATATTCATATAGAATGCGTCATCCGAAAAAACGGGGTCCGCCGCTATCCAATCCGCAAGATTGCATAGGTGTTTGTTTTTGCCGATTTCAGCAAAATCGAGGTATACCCCCGCATATATATCCGCGCCTTTGCCTGCCATAAGCTCAGCCTTGATTCTTTCAAAGTCTGCAGTAAAATTTTCATTGGATTGACCCTGTTCAAAATCGTTTTTTACATTTACTTTTACGCCCGTCTCTTTTTCAAATTTCAGGGCTGCGCTTTTGTAAAAACCCCAAACATCCCATACCTCGATATTTATTTCTTTCGCTCCGTCATCAGAAGGCAATGGCTCTTTGCTCGTTGTTGAAACAGTTCCCGCAAAGCAACCGCTTAGCGAAATGATACACGCAATTAGTAAAGTTAAGAGCTTAAGATTCTTCATTCTTATTGAGCTCCTTATTGTTCTTTAAAGTACAGCGTTACCCCGGCTGCCATATTTTTTATCGCGTCTTCCGAAGAAATTTCGTTTTTGAAATACCGCATCGCCTCTTTACCAACGATTTGTTCAATTTCATTTTTAAACAAATAGGGTGCTTTATCAATAGCATTGAGAATAGATAGATTTTCTTCGGCCACTTTATCAGTATCAATATCCAACCCGAAGGATCTTTTTATATCATTAAGGCTTTGGCTGATCTGCGACTCGGCAGCTTTTCTGTTAACCGGCGCGAACCAACCGGTGGCTTGAATGTCCTCGCGCAGCAGAAACTTTACGAACTTCCAAGCGGTTCCCTGGTGCTGACTTGCAGCATTGATGCATATGTAGTCAATTGGCGAAATCTTATTCGCCTTATCGTTTTTTCCCGAATCGGAAGGTATGTCGTAATAAAAAGGAAAATCTAAAGAGGGATCATCATATCGAAAGTTTGAGAGGAAATACATATCTCTGCCGCTAAATTCTTTGAAAAACGCATTATCGTGTATTTCAGTATTTTCCGTGTCATATGGGATGCATATGCCCTCTATGCTCCATTGTTTGCACTGCTCTAAAAGCTTTACCATATCGGGCGAATCTAAGCTATTCGATTTATGCTCCTCGTCTATAAAGCTGTCATACCTGTCTATAAAGCGCCGTACAAATAATTCATAATCGGTTATGTCGTATAGAACACCACTTCTCTTAATCCCTTTGGTGAGTTCAAAGAATTCTTCCCAATTGAGACTTTTCCCGTTAAGCTCCGGCACTTCAATGGTTGACCCCAAACCATTAAACATCATACACAGCGGAATAGAATACAAATTGCCATCGTCAAACCCGGATTTTATAATATTCATATAGTATGCGTTGTCTGAGAAATCGGGGTCCGCCTTTATCCAGTTCGCGAGGTTGCACAGATGATTGCTTTTACCGATTTTGATATAATCAATATATGTATTTGCGTATATATCCGCGCCTTTACCCGCCATCAATTCGGCTTGAATTCTTTCC
>JAUZPC010000592.1 GCA_030706105.1 Bacteroidota bacterium
AAAGTCTCTCTGACAATAAACGATATATCGGTATGACTGAGAATATCGACCGACGTTTCCAGGAACATTGTTCCGGTTTGGTTAAGTCTACAAAGAATAGAAGACCGCTAGAAATTATACATACGGAGTTATTTGAATCAAAGACGAAAGCAATTTTCCTAGTTAAAATAATAATATAAAGAGGTCATAATCCTAACATTTTTTACCTGGTGAGTATCTATAACTTCACCTTTGGAGTTATTATTCCCATAGTCTGCAAATGTCATTTCCAGCTCAAGTGTACTTTTAATTTTCCCTTGTAAGAACTGCACTCTTGGGGCAAATCTAAAAACGTCTTTAATATCTTGTCCCCTGGCATAAATTTCATTTTTGATATCCTCACCTGCCCCAAGGTTTTTTGTATAACCCGCAAATAAACCCAACTCAATTTCTTTACCATAGCTGAAATCAGCATAGCAGGCAAAAGTTTTAAGCGGAATATATTTTTTAATCATTGAAAGAGTATCCACACTTTTAACGGCATACCCCCCTATCATTGTAAAATCAGTTAAATTGCCGCCATAAATTGCAAAGAAGGTTGAGGAAAACTTGTTAATTATAAATTTTGAGTAACCGCTAATTGCAAAACTGTTTACCTTTTCATCTGTAAAATAGTTTTTAGATGTTTTAATAGCCGGTTTGATTTGTTTCACTTCTGCTGCAGCTCCCGCTAAGAGGAACTCGCATTTATAGCTCAATGAGGTTTGTATTATCGGCAGGACAGCATTCCTCAAGTACTCAGAAGAATTCCCATTAGGACCAGCGCTTGTATAATCTCTTTCTGAAAGCAATGCTGCACTAAATTTGAATCCCGCTGTATTATACCCAAATTTTAATTGAGGGTTTCGAGCGAACGCCAAAAATGGTGACCCGCCATTTGATCCTGTAGATTGCGGAGCAACTTCTGGATTAAAAAGCAGATTCCAAGTCTGTCCCGCAGTAATTTCAAACTTATCCCACGCCATTGTTAAATATGCATGGCGAATTCTCAATCCATTTACATCGGCATCAGAGTTACCCATAAATTCAGCTTCTAAGAATGCAGAAGTTTTAGCATTTAAGAAACTGGGACCAGTTACTTTTATACCGGCACGAGATTGAATTGCAGCCATATTTAAGTTTGCGGTTGCATTTATATCCCTTCCAGAAGCATCTTTTTGAATATTTTTAGGGTACAGGAAAAAGTGACCTTCTCTAACAGCTACAATCTGCCTGCTGTCATATGCAGCCATCCAGTGCACATATCCTGAAAATTTTACATCTAACAATTTATCATCTTGCTGGCCAAATGTCTTTACAATAAGTACAAACAAAATAAATACCACAGTAACTATAATTTTACGCATACGTCTCCATTGGTTTAATCAATTTATATTAAATAAGATAGTGTGATAAAGGGGCTGAAAAACAAGGAATGATATCTATCTTTTATGCCTATTATCGGAACGTTACACTTTTAGTTTAATTATAGAAAGCACTATGGGGTAAA
>JAUZPC010000593.1 GCA_030706105.1 Bacteroidota bacterium
GAGAATAATGAAACCCTGAATGAGAACGATAAATTCCGGTTCGAATCCGAAAATGTAGCTTATGGTCGGATTCTCTCTACAAAGGCTTTTGTGGCGAAAATCGACGGTCAAAGATATCCTGGGGATAAATCCAGAGCCGAGCAGATTGAATATACAATTCCCTTTTCGCTTGTAGAACACAATTCCTGGCTTATTGCAGCCGCCGGAATGTCCGAACTCCAGTACATAGGACTCGAAGTACTTCTTGGAGATTTCTTCAAATCAAGCGTGCCCCATACTTATTTGAATTTCATCAACCATATTGATAACGAAGGCACTCGTTCCTGCTACGTTGATAGCGGAAAGCTGCATGAGTCCTCTTATGACGGGATTGTAAGAAGAGTAAGGAATCCCTTCTTCTCTAAAGTTTTTGACAGGGATGCGATTTCAATTACTGATATTCTGGATAAAATCTTCAAGCCAGGGCAGATTTCGGTTTTCCCGACCGAATATATAAGTGCTCCAAGAATCCGCGACCTTATAGTGCTCACAATCATGAGCTTGATCGTTGACAATAAACTGAGTACCACGGGTAAAGATGCTATTAAAGAAACTCCTATAATCCTGGCTCTGGATGAAGCTCATCGATACCTCTCAAAGGCAAACGGAGAACACTCTCGCCTTATTATCTCGCGTTTTGCAGATGCAGCCCGCCAGGGCAGAAAGGAAGGATTGGGCCTCTTTTTGATCACCCAGGACCCACAGGATATCGATGATACGGTTTTCAAACAGATAAATACAAAGTTAATCCTTAACCTAAACAATGATGCAGCTATTACGTCGCTTAAAGTTCCAAAAGAATATGAGCGCAGAATTCCCTATCTTAAGAAAGGACAGATGATAATCCATTCCCCGGATAACAGTGACATCGTGGAAATAATCGGACTTTCAAATTGCGTGGTCAGACATCGTTGATTTCTTAAATTTGAAATTTATAATCAAGCATTTGAAATTATAAGTAAAGCATTGAAATTTTCAATCAAATATTTAAATATATAAATCAAGCATATTTTTTTATTTAAGTTGAAAAAGTATCTAAGATCCAACAAGACAAAATTACCAGAACGCTTAATAACGGCCCGATAATGCCATAAACACAACATAATAAAAATACAACAAGTACACTTATTACTAAATAAAGAGACTGTTTAGTCATAAACATAATATACACTGTTGTAAATTATTAAATAAGTTTGCATATGGATAACAAAGCAAATATTTGACATTAGACAAAGTTAACAAAACAAGGACTGGTTTATCCAGAATAGATTAAAATTTTGTACATATTAAAGACTGGTTGGTATAGAAGGGACATAATGTAAAGAAAATAGAGAAAGTGTGGATTTTTAAGAATTATATGTGAATATCTCAAAAGGCACGTGTAAAAAGACACATGTAAGTTAATAGAAAAAATTATAGAAAACGTGGAAAAATGCGTAAATGGGATAGCGCGGATTTGAACCGCGGTCCA
>JAUZPC010000594.1 GCA_030706105.1 Bacteroidota bacterium
GATCAGGGAAGCATTGAGTAAACTAGATGACCGGGAAAGAGAGGTTATTTTAAGGAGATATTTTAAAGATGAAACTCAGTCACTAATTGCCGAAGATCTAGGAGTTTCTCAAGTTCAGGTCTCCAGAATTGAAAAAGCTGCTATAAAAAAACTTAAAAATATTCTTGAATAAAACTTCCCTCTAAAAACCAACCTATTTATAAAATTGATAAAGGGGGAAATAATTTTGCAGGTTAAAATTGCAGAATATGTTGGCGAATCTACAAAAGACTGGCAGGATGCAATAAAAAATGCAGTACAGGAAGCATCACAGACTCTTAAGAATATTAGCGGTGTAGAGGTCTATAACTGGACTGCTGATTGCCAGAATAACCAAATAGTAGAATATAAGGCTAATATTAAAATAGCTTATGTAGAATAAATGGAAAGCCAAAACGGCACCTTAACGGGTGTCGTTTTTTTATGTAGGAATAATTTGGGGGACGGTTGACAATAATATCCTGATAAGAGGTGATTTCAGTGGATGTACCCGATCCTAACCGCTTGAAGAAAATAGAAATTGAAGAATATGATGGTCTGGTTCAACGAATTAAACCAAAACCTCCGGTTTTAAAAAATTGTGTGTGGGCATTTACAGTAGGCGGCCTAATCTGCGTATTTGCACAGTTAATAATGAATTATTTGATTTCTAAAGGAATGCCAAAGATTGAAGCATCTTCGGCTACTTCTGTAATTATGGTCTTCCTGGGAGCTTTGTTTACGGGCATTGGCATATACGATGAATTAGGGAAGAGAGCTGGTGCCGGCTCCATTGTCCCGATAACCGGTTTTGCTAATTCTATTGTAGCAGCGGCTCTGGAATTTAAGAGAGAAGGGTATATTTTTGGAGTTGGAGCAAGAATGTTTAATATTGCAGGTCCTACTTTAGTTTTTGGCTTTATTTTGTCTGCACTTGTAGGGCTTATAAAAGTTTTTCTTACTAAATAGATCTTAGCAAAATAACTCGCGAGGTAAAACTGATGCCGACAATGAAAAAAAGAGGAAGTCAAAGTATAGTATTTATTAATCCTCCGGTATTTGGCTCATGGGCTTCTATGGTTGGCCCACTGGAGGGGCAGGGGCCGTGGTCTCAGGATTTTGATTGGATTATGGAAGACTATTTGTTCGGAGAACAGTCCTGGGAAAAGGCAGAAAGCAAAATGCTGCGGGAAACCGTCAAGATGGCTTTGAGTAAACAAAACCTAAAACCAGAGGATGCAGAAGTTCTGCTGGCAGGAGATTTGTTAAACCAATTAATATCGTCCAACTTTGCAGCCCGGGAGCTTAGTATTCCATTTCTGGGGCTCTACGGTGCTTGTTCCACAATGGCGGAATCTCTTATTGTAGGCTCCATCCTTCTTGATGGGGGGTTCTATGAGACCGTTGTATCTTCTGCATGCAGTCATCACCATACAGCTGAAAGGCAGTTTAGGTTTCCAACTGAACAAGGTGTTCAACAAA
>JAUZPC010000006.1 GCA_030706105.1 Bacteroidota bacterium
CATGTTCAGGAAGTTTATGTTACACAGTATAAGACTAACACAAGGAGTGAAACAGTTGCTGGTGTGACTAATGCACAGAGAGTAGCAACTTATACAATTAATAACACTCCGTATATGTCAAAACTTTTTAGAAGTAATAGTTCTAATGGCTTTGATGAAGTATTTACTGCCGCTACAGGCGGGTTCTTGTTGGACTCAGTCTTAAATGCAGATCCTCAAAAAGGACGTATTAAATTGAGACTTGCAAATGACGTGTTTAGTGGAGGTGCTCCTTTTACTAAAGGTAAAGAATATTACTTTAGTATTACTTCTGCAACTGTCAATAACATGGCTATAAGTAAAAGTGCAGCCGATAGTACAGTGTTTATTGATTCATCGGGCAATGCCTTTGAAGAATTTGAGAGTCCAATTTTCACAGTAGTATTTAATGAGGACGAATACTCTCCTGCACTTGGCGATGTTGATGCAAACCATTCTGGTTATTCAAATGGCGCTGTTAAATTTATGCCAATTGATACGAAAAGTTTAACTGGAGATGATTACAAAGTTGAATTTTTTAAAGATACAAAGGGTGTTGGTTTGTATACTCCATATTGGAGATTAACTGACAAAACAACCGGACGTGTCTTAATAGATTCTTCCAAAGTATACAACTATGATACTACCAATTATACAGGTAAAACGACAGATGGATTCATAGTAAAAGTTAAACCGGTATCTGCTGCTTATGATGAAACAGATGTGTTTTACAGTAATTCCAGACATTGGTTTAAAGAATTTAATGAAACGAGAGGTACCGGTATTTTCTATCTCGGTACTGATATAGCCCAAGCTAAAACTAATGATTTAAGAGTTATCTCTAGCAAAGCAACTACGGCTGATAAATTGAAAGATATAAAGTTAAAATTCGGTAAAACAGGAAAAGCATACAGATATATCTCCGGATATAAAGGAACAGTAGCAACAAGAAAGAACTTTGCAGTGTATGCCGCTGGTTTAGTATCAACTGATACCTCCTACAAGATGCAGCAAAAAGGTTTTGTTGATGTTCCGTTTACTGCCTGGGGCAAAGATCCCGTTACAGGACAAGAGAAACAATTGGCTGTAGGTTTTATTGAAAGAGCTTCGATATTAGGTGGTACTCCTGATGGTGTTTGGAATCCCAAAGATTCGTTACTTCAATCTGGCGAACTAATTCTTATATTCGATAAAGATTATTCCAATGATTCTAGTACGGTATATACCGGAACTGCCGGAAATTGGGCTGATGTATTCGTTGGCTACGCTGCAACTGGTTTATCCTCAAGTGATAGTGCAATAGCAAGATCACCTTGGTTTAATACACTTTATGCGGTTGGCTTTGAACGAAAATATACTGATTCTACATTTGTTGATGGAGATGTACTTTCTATACCGATGACTGTATTCCCTTACTCAAGTAATGATGTATTTGAGTTCTCTACAAAAAAGCAGGGCGTTTTAACAGAATCTGAAAGACGCGATTT
This sequence comes from Bacteroidota bacterium, assembly GCA_030706105.1. GTDB lineage: Bacteria > Bacteroidota > Ignavibacteria > Ignavibacteriales > Ignavibacteriaceae > JAUZPC01. The sequence continues at coordinate 1,506 of JAUZPC010000006.1, forward strand.
ATTCAATAAAATAACTGTATTCCCAAATCCGTTATTTGCATATAACCCGGCTACGAGTTATAACGGCGGAAATACGGATGAACCTTTTGTAACTTTTTCAAATTTGCCAACCGAAGTTACAGTTAAGGTTTATACATTATCTGGTACATTAGTTAGAACATTACGCACTTCTAATAAATCTGTTCCTACAAGTCCATTCTTAAAATGGAATTTGCAAAATGAAAACGGATTAAGAGTGGCTTCCGGTATGTATTTAGCAACAATAGACTGCCCTGGATTTGGCCAGAAAGTTCTAAAGTTTGCTATAATTATGCCGCAAAAACAGATACAGAAATATTAAGAAAATTAACTGCGGAGGCACAGCCTCCGCTATCTAAAAAGGTTATTAATATTAGGAGTTAAATAAATGAAAAATTTGATAACAATAATATTATTAGTAACATGTTCAGTGCTGATGTACGCAGGTGATCCTTCGAGAAAAGGTACTACGGGGGCTGAACAGTTATTAATTCCGGTTGGAGCCAGCGGCATTGCTACTGCGGGAGCATTTGTCTCTAATATGGTGGGAATAGATGCTATCTATTATAATCCTGCGGGCTTAAGCCATTTAAAAGGCAGTGAAGCTACTTTTAGCTACATGTCTTATTTGGCAGACATAAATATCTCTTATTTCGCGGTTGGTACTAATCTGGGTGAAGTCGGTTCTCTTGGATTTAGTCTTAAATCTTTTAGCTTTGGAGATATCCCGGTTACTACATTTGATTCACCTGATGGTGACGGTTCTACTTATTCCCCATCTTTAATGACCATTGGTCTTACTTATGGTAAAATTATTACCGATAGAGTCAGTATTGGTGTTACCGGAAAAGTAATCAATGAAAATATTATGGATGTAAGTGCAACCGGTTTTGCTTTGGATTTTGGTGTCCAATACCGTTTCCCAAGCAATCTTTCAATCGGTGCTGCTGTAAAAAATATTGGTACTAATATGAAATATTCGGGCCAAAATCTGAGATATAAATCTGGACTTCCAGAATCGCAGCCTGGCTCTAAAGACGCTTCTTGGGAAGCTGTAACTGAAGAATTCCAAATTCCTAGTTATTTTGAGTTAAGTACTGCATACGCCTACAACATTGATGAAGAGAACTTTGTTCAGGTTGGCGGTGTTTTCAGAAATAATAATCAATCTGAAGACCAAATGAAATTTGGATTGGAATATGGATTCATGAATATGTTCTATGTAAGAGGCGGATATGATATGCTTCTTAAAAATTCAGATCAGTCAATTAGAGGTTTCTCTGCCGGTGCAGGTGTTAATTATTCCACTGGTGGTATCGGGATGACTTTTGACTATGCTTATCAGGCAATTAAAGATTTCCCAAAACCTACGCATACTTTTTCCTTAAAGTTAGCGTTACAATAATCTGACTTTCTTTTCTTTTATAAGGCGTCTATATTTTAGACGCCTTTTTTTTAAACTATTAAATAATCTTATGAAAAAATATTTTTTCCTTTTGGTATTTTTATCTTTTGTGTTAAGCAATACTCATGCACAAGATAAAATTGGATTTGAGTTTGATTATGCTCAGTTTGCCTATAATTCAGATTCAAATTTTGTTGAGTTCTATTATTCCTTTAGCCAAAGTACTTTAAAGCCTGTTAATGAAAAAATTAATGCCCTAATGCATATTGTTATTAAAGATTCCGCCGGGACAAAGGATTTTGTTAACAGAGAATTCAGATTGAATCAACCTTTTGTCTCAGATTCAAGCGGAGCAAGCAGAAGCCTGGTAGGTATTATAAATTTTGTGCTACCAAAAGGTATATATAAATGTTCAATAACCGGGAAAGATATAAATCTTCCAAATAATGAAAAAACGATTGTCGAGCTTATTAAAATAAATCCTTACATCAGCAAAGCTTTTTCTATTAGTAATTTGCAACTGGCCTCAAATATTATTCAAGAGTCTGCAAACAAAAACTCGATATTTTATAAAAACAGCTTTGAGGTAACACCGATTCCAATGTCAGTGTTTGGGGAAAATCAGCCAATTCTATTCTATTATTATGAACTTTACGGTCTTGCAGGCGTAAAACAAGATAATGTATTAAAACTTAATACTTTTGTATATAACAGCAAAAATAAACGTGTTTATTCAAAATCTAAAATAATATCGCATAAACTTGATACACAGGTACAGGTCGGCTCCCTGCCGGTTAATAAATTTGCTAATGACACATATACACTAATAATTACTCTTGTTGATTCAGCCGGAAATTATGGCTGCACTTCATCAAAGAAGTTCTTTGTTTATAACCCCTCTATAATAGAGAAAGAAGAAACAAGCAAAGAAGTAGGCAATGCTTTAACCAGTGAATTTGGTGCTATGTCGGATGAAGAGCTTGATGATATTTATGCAAAAACAAAATATCTTGTGGGAAGTCAGGATGCTAAAAAATATGATAAATTGTCTACCGTTGAAGCGAAAAGAGAATTTTTGTATAAATTCTGGAAAGATAGAGACTACGATCCTTCTACTCCGGAAAATGAAGCTTTCAAAGAATATCTGCAAAAAATAGAAACTGCCAATCAAAAATATGGCTCAATGCAAAAATTAGGCTGGAAGTCCGATAGAGGACGTATCTTTTTGATTTATGGAGAGCCGAGTGAAGTTGAAAGATTCCCAAATCAAGGCGATCAGAAGCCCTATGAAATTTGGCATTATAATGATTTACAAGGCGGAACTATCTGTGTGTTCGCAGATTTGTCCGGGTTCTCTGATTATACAATGATTCATTCTACAATTCGCGGAGAGTTAAGGGATGATAACTATGAAAGAAGACTAAACGCAATGTAGTCTTGCCAGACACTGTATTTTAAGCTGCTTTATTAGATTGTAAAGCAGCTTTTTTTTTGTCTTATTTAGCTTATTTTATTTCCAAACTACTTATCCGGGCACATTTCATTTCCTCTCCACTTCTCCGAAGAACTGCGTAATAAACCGCTAATTCATAGATAATAGCCTGATGATTGTTTATTTTACTTTGCATCATTAGCATATTTCTTTATGCTATATGTTTAGGAATTGTTAGTTGCTAATACCTTGTGTATTTTTGTAACAAAAAAAACGGTTAATGCAGAATAAGATAGAGTACATTATATTTTTGGCTTTTAGCGGCTTTGTAAGAGTGCTGGGAATTCACGTCTCAAGAAGATTCTCGTATGTTTTTGCGGCATTTTTCTATTATATCATCCCTATTAGGAAATCAACAGTTCTGGACAACCTCAAAATTGCTTTCCCCGAATATGATGAAAAAAGAATTAAAAAAATTGCTTTCGGGGCTTATAGAAATTTCATAATTACTTTGATGGAAATCCTTTATTTACCATCTTTAGATAGAGATGGGATTGAGAAAATGCTGGTTTCTAAATCTAATGCAGTTATTATTGACGCATATAACCAAAACAAGGGTTTGATTTTGCTTTCGGGGCATTTTGGTAATTGGGAGTATTTAGCTCTTTCTGTGGCTGCACAGGTAAATATCCCTTTCTCTGTTATTGTTAAAGACCAGAGAAATGGGCTGGTTTCCAAATGGCTAAACAAAATGCGGACTAAATATATAAATAAAATTGTGCTGCTTGGACCTTCAATCAGGCAGATTTACAAAGAGTTAAAAGATAAAAATATTGCTGCTTTGGTTGCTGATCAGCGCGGTGATGCTTCCGGTATGCGTGTCTCTTTCTTTAACAGGCCAACAGCTTTGAACTCAGGACCTGCTCTTCTTTCAATAAAGACAGGAGCTCCTATAGTTTACGGCTTGGCGATAAGACAGCCTGATTATACTTATAAAACTGTCATTGAGGCAATTTCATTAGATAATCTGCCGGAAAGAGAAGAAGATAAAGTAAAAGAAATCACTCAAAGACATACAGCCTTTTTAGAAAAACATATCAGGCAATATCCTGAACAATGGCTTTGGATGCACAAAATATGGAAGTACTGATAATTATTTTAACTGTTAATGACTGAAAAAATATTAATAATTCAAACTGCTTTTATTGGTGATGCTATCCTTACTTTGCCAATGATTCAAAAGCTAGATGAAATGTTCCCTAACTGCATTATTGATGTCGTTGCTATACCATCTACAAAAGCAATTTTTGACGCATCTCCATATGTTAATAGTACTTATGTGATGGAGAAAAGAGGCAAACATAAATCTTTCTTTAAATTGAGGAAGTTTGCTAAGGAGCTTGCTGCTAAGAATTATTCAAGGCTGTACTCTCCTCACAGATCTTTACGATCTTCTTTATTGGTAATGATGTGTGGAATTAAAAACACGTATGGGTTTAGTACATCTGAGTTTAAATATGTTTATAAAAATATTATAACTTATTTTCCCGAAAAACACGAAGTGCAAAGAAATTTTGACTTGATCGGTTATTCTTATGATGATGACTCATGGAGGATTGCACCGAATATGAAGGGGCAGAACTCTTCAGTAGTACAAAAGATTATAGCACGTGCTAATAATAAAAGAATTGCATCTGTTGCTCCCGGTAGTATTTGGAATACCAAAAGATATCCAATTGATTATTATTTAAAAGTTATAGACTATTTGGTTAAAATGAATTTCTTTATTATTCTAATTGGTGGAATGGATGATGTAAAAGACTGTGAAAGTTTAACAGGCAAAATAAAAGATTCAATCTATAATGCTGCCGGTGAACTTAGTTTTGCAGAATCGGTTGCTTTGTTGGAGAAATCTGAATTATTGATCTGTAATGATAGTGCTCCCGCTCATTTAGGACAGGCTGCTAACACAAAAACATTAATGCTGTATTGTTCAACAGTCCCGGATTTTGGATTTGCCCCATATCTTAGTGGAAGTGATTTTCTAAGCTATAATGATTTGAAATGTAAACCATGCGGCATACATGGTTATAAAGAATGTCCTATTAAAACATTCGAGTGCGGTATAAAGCTTATACCCGAAATGGTAATCTCAAAATTGAAAGAAAATTTTATATTATGATTGATATTGTTGCGGAAATTATGGATATTGATAAAAATTTTGATCTGGCTGTTACCAGCGCAAAGAAACTTTTTTTTAATGGAAAAATTTTTATTTACCCTACAGATACGATATATGGATTTGGCTGTAACCCGTTTAATGAAGATGCAGTTGCAAATATTCTAAAATTAAAGGGGAGGGATGAGGCTAAGAGGTTTATACTCTTAATAGACAGTATAGACAGTTTGCTTAAATATATAGATGTGAAAATAGAAAGCCATATAGATTTTTTAATTTCAATATGGCCCAACCCAATTACTGTAGTGCTTAACCTAAATAAAAATGCAAAAAAAATCTTTAAACACGAAACTGCTGCTTTCAGGATACCGAGTCACAGGTTTTGTTTAAAACTGTTATCTGAGATTAAAATGCCTCTTATCTCAACAAGTGTAAACAGAACCGGCAGGCCTTCGCTTAATGACATTCAAAGCATAAAGTATGAGTATTCCAGCCAGGTAGATGCTGTATTTTATACGCAAAAACCTCCGGTAGCTGAAAGCTCAACACTAATTGATTTAAGCAAAGACTATCCAATACTATTGCGCGAAGGTAAATACAAATTTGAAGATATAATGAAAAAGTATGAAGAAGTTTGATATTAAAAAGCTTAAAAAAGAGCTTATAACATTGTGGGACGGTCAGCTCTTATATGTTAAGCATACAGATTCAAAGTTAGAATATGTACATCTGGAGATAAAGAAATATCTAATATATTTCTTTGCTGCGTTGTTGTTGGCGGGATTTATGGGATTCCTAATCCTAAGTTTTACTCCGCTGAATGATTTGGCAATTTTTAATGGGAAATCCAAGATAGAAAGAGAGAAAGAAGCAGTTGCGGTACTTAACTCCAAGATAAATTACTTATCAGGTGAAATTAATAAGCTTCGTGTTACAAATGAAAAGCTGAAGTTTATTATAAAACTTTCAGATTCAACAGCAGCTTTCGGAAATTCCGTAAATGAAAAAAAGGCAGATGGAGTTAAACCACAAATATCAAATAATTTGTACTCTATTTTTAATAAAATTATTTATATATTTGCACAAGAGCAAGGAAATAAGTTTTTTACAAAGCCGCTAATTGGGTATATTAGCAGGGGCTTTGAACCTTCAAAAGGACATAATGGTATTGATATTGTCGCAAATATAGGAACACCTGTATATGCCGCAGCGCCCGGTTATGTCGTTTTTTCTGATTTTACCAATAGTTCGGGCTATTCTTTAATAATAGCTCATTCAAACGGTTTTTTAACATTCTATAAACATTGCTCAAGATTGTTGAAAAAAGAACGTGAATTTGTTTTTGCTAATGATCTGGTTGCATTAAGCGGAAATACCGGAGAAGAAACTTCTGGGCCGCATTTGCATTTTGAAATTTGGAAAGATGGAAAGCCTGTTGATCCAAATAAATATTTATTAAAGTAAATGGAGTTGTTATGAAGGAATTTAATAAAGACGAAGTCTCTATTATTAGTGCAGGTGTTGTTATTGAAGGTAAACTTTCAAGTTCAGGTAATATACGTATAGACGGACGTATTAAAGGCGACGTAATTGTTACAGGTAATGTAACAGTTGGTGAAACTGGTGAAGTTGACGGTCAGGTTCATGGTGATGTTGTTACCCTGGGTGGGAAAGTAAATGGGACCGTTAATGCTAAAGAAAGATTAGTACTTGAAGCAAAAGCTAACCTTAAAGGTGATATCCTAACAAAAATCTTAGTAGTGGAAGCAGGAGCCATCTTTGAAGGTAAGAGCAATATGGGCTCGTTAAAAGAAAAACCGGCAGAAAATCCGGCTTTACCTCTTACATGACAAAAAAAAATGATGACGATCTAAATAAGTTTACTAAATACTATAAAGATGTTGGCCCTTATTTAGGTCTTGGAATGCAATTAGCAGTTACTGTGACCGTAATGGTCTTTGTTGGCGTATGGCTCGATAAACAAACCGGAAACAAACCATTATTTACCGTGGTGTTTGCTCTCTTGGGAGTTTTTGCCGGGCTCTATAATTTCCTTAAATCAGTTCTTTCGGCGGATAAGAAAACTAAAGATGACGATAAAAAATAATCTTTTAAAATATATTCTTGGCGTGTACGCAGGCATTATGCTTTTAAGTATAATTTTTTTAACTTTGGGTTTCATAGATTGGTTTTTGTGGAGGTCTATTACTTTACCATATTCATTGACAACTATATATTTCATTAGTGGAATTGCAGCAATAAATTATGGGATAAATAAACCTACCCAGTTATTTTTGATATCAGTTTTTGGTGGTATGGTTGCCCGTATGCTGCTAATTTTGTTTTTGGTTTTCGTGTCCATCAAATTTTTTGATATTAATTTATGGATATATATATTTGTTCTCTTTGTTACCTATTTTTTTTATTTAATAACAGAAGTAGTTTATCTTAATCTGTTAAAGACAAAGCAATTAAAATAATGAATACTCAAGTTGCCGATACATTGCATAAAGCGGTTGCCGATACTGTTGCCAAAGGCAATGACAGTGGATGGATTTTACACCATGTAATGGATAACAAAACATTAAGTTTTGAACCATTTGGGGAAATCCATTTTCCCGTTATAAATAAGCTATTTGGATATAATTTAGGATTTGATATTGGCCCGACAAAGCACATCTTCTTTATGTGGCTTTCCGCTTTGCTGGTTGTTGTTTTATTAACTATTGCCGCCAGAAGGTATAGAAACGGAAATCTTGTTCCCAAAGGACTATCAAACTTTTTTGAAATTTTAATTGTTTTTGTAAGAGATGAAATAGCAAAACCGACAATCGGTAAAGGATATGAAAAATTCTTACCATATTTGCTTACTGCATTTTTCTTTATACTTTTCGGTAATTTTTTAGGACTTATACCCTACTCCGCAACTTTTACAAGCAATATTTCTGTTACTGCAGCATTAGCTTCAATGACGTTTATAATGACACAGTTTGGCGGAATGAGAAGCAACGGCCCATTAAAATATTTTAAAAACTTAGTTCCGCATGGCATACCTGTATTCTTAATACCTTTAATGGTTGGCGTAGAGTTACTGGGTCTATTTACAAAGCCATTTGCATTGTGTATTCGTCTTTTTGCAAATATGATTGCGGGACATACGGTTATTTTAGCCTTAATCGGGTTAATTTTCTTTATGCATACGGTGTTTGTTGCCCCCGTATCAATAGGCTTTGCACTTTTTATATATTTGTTAGAGATATTAGTTGCTTTGATACAAGCGTACATTTTTACGATGCTGTCTTCTTTATTTATAGGGATGGCAGTTCATCAAGAACATTAATAAAACATAAACAAAGGAGTAATAAGTAATGTTAACAGCTGCTGCATTAGCATATTTGGCAGCCGGTATCGGTGCCGGTTTAGTAGTATTTGGTGGTGGTTTAGGAATTGGTAAATTAGCTAGCTCTGCAATGGAAGCAAGCGGCAGACAGCCCGAAGCTGCCGGCGCAATTAGAACCTCTATGATTATCGCTGCTGCTCTTATTGAAGGTATGTCCTTCTTTGGGTTAGTTATCTGTATCTTATTGGCATTAAAGTAAGAAAAAAAGGAGTGCAGTTCACTCCCTCTTTTATAAAAATTAAAGGTAGCTCATGTTTAGTTACATGTATATAGGATTACTTGCTTCCGAGTCTAGCGTTAGTTTAATAGACGTAAACCCAGGCCTGATTGTCTGGACGATAGTGACATTTATTTTGTTGCTAATCATCTTGAAGAAATTTGCCTGGAAGCCTATTTTATCCGCATTGGACCAAAGAGAAAATGCAATTAAAGAAGCTCTTGAAAAAGCAGATAAAGCTAAACAAGAAGCTCAATTATTGCTGCAGCAGAACCAAGTTCAAATAAATAAGGCTGAAGAAGAATCAAAAAAAATCTTACAGCAAAGCAGGGAATATGCCGAAAAGCTGAAAGATGACCTTTTACAGAAAAGTAAAGAAGAATCTGCCAGACTTCGTGAAGATGCAATGCAGGAGATTGAACGCAAAAAGAACGAAGCTTTTGCCAGCCTTAGAAATGAGGTCGCGGGAATTGCTATTCAGGCAGCCGAGAAAATTCTTAAACAAAATATTGATACTGATACTAATACAAAATTAGTTAATCAGTATTTAAGTGAAATAAATAAATAGCTGATTATGATTGATACTAAGGTTTCTCTAAGATATGCTTGCTCTATATTTCAATTAGCAGTTGAAGAAAATAAATTAACTGCTATTGCTGCTGATATTGATTTAATAAATGGTGCTATAAAATCGCACAAAGAATTAAGATCAGTAATAATAAGTCCAATATTCAGGCCTGAGGTAAAGTTGGCTGTGTTGGACAAAATATTCTCGAGTAAAATATCTATTGAGACACAAAATTTTATCAAGTTAGTGGTCGGCAAAAGCAGGGAAGCACTTCTTGAAAGCATCTGCGATAAATTTGTTGTGCTGAAGAATGAACATCTTGGAATTGCAAATGCAGAAATAAAATCTGCGTATAGCTTGTCTGATGTTCAGCTTAATGAAATTAAAGAAAAGCTTTCTGCTATTCTGAACAAGAAAATAAATGTTAGTGTAAAAATAGATAAAGAAGTTATTGGCGGATTTATTGCCCGTGTAGATGATACAATATATGATGCTTCTGTTAAACATCAGCTTGATGTTTTACGTAAGCAGTTCTACAAAGGTAATTCTGCTCTAAATTAAAAATTATATTAAAAGGTTTATAAAATGGCTGAAGTTAGACCTGACGAAATATCGGCTATATTAAGACAGCAAATATCCGGTTTTGAAAACGAAGTTGATATTTACGATGTCGGCACAGTTTTACAGGTGGGTGACGGTATCGCAAGAGTTTACGGCTTAAAAAATGTAATGGCCAGCGAACTTGTAGAGTTTCCCAATGACGTATTCGGTATGGTTCTTAATCTTGAAGAAGATAGTATCGGATGCGTATTGTTCGGGGAATCCAAGTTGGTTAAAGAAGGAGATACCGTTAAGAGGACAAAGCGCGTTACTTCTATGCCTGTTGGCGAAGCTATGCTTGGCAGGGTTATTACTCCTTTAGGTTTGCCTATTGATGGTAAAGGCGATATAAAGACTTCAGCATATTTGCCGGTAGAGAGAAAAGCCCTTGGTATTATTCAGAGACAACCTGTAAAAGAACCTTTGCAGACAGGTATCGCGGCAGTAGATTCCATGATCCCAATAGGGCGTGGACAGCGTGAATTGATTATTGGTGACAGGCAAACCGGAAAAACAGCGGTTGCAATTGATGCAATTATATCTCAAAAGTTTACACATTCAGAAGCATCAAAAGCATTAGGTATAAACCCTGTATATTGTATATATGTCGCCATTGGGCAAAAGTCCTCAACAGTTGCTCAGGTAGTCGCTAAACTGGAAGAAAACGGTGCTATGGAATATACAACGGTTATTGCAGCTTCTGCTTCAGAGCCGGCTCCATTGCAGTATATAGCCCCATATTCAGGTGCTACTTTAGGAGAGTTTTTTAGAGATAACGGTAAACACGCTTTGGTAATATATGATGATTTGTCTAAGCATGCTGCTTCTTACAGAGAATTATCGTTGTTGTTAAGAAGACCACCTGGACGTGAAGCATATCCGGGAGATGTCTTCTATCTTCACTCACGTTTATTGGAGAGAGCTTCTAAGTTAAGCGAAGAACTGGGTGGCGGAAGTTTAACTGCTTTGCCAATTATTGAAACCCAGCAGGGAGACGTTTCGGCTTATATCCCTACTAACGTTATTTCTATTACTGATGGTCAAATTTATCTTGAGTCTAACTTATTTAACTCAGGTGTCAGACCTGCAATCAACATTGGTATTTCAGTGTCACGTGTAGGCGGTAACGCTCAGATTAAGGCAATGAAAAAAGTAGCAGGAAGTCTGAAACTTGATTTAGCTCAGTTTAGAGCTTTAGAATCATTCTCTAAGTTCAGTTCAGATCTTGATAAAGCAACCCAGATGACTTTAGCGAAAGGTGCAAGGTTAGTTGAGTTGTTAAAACAGGGCCAGTATGCTCCTGTGCCGGTTGAAAAGCAAGTGGTTTCTATCTTTTGTGGAGTAAACAGCTATCTTGATGATATTGAACTAAGGGATGTAAAGAGATTTGAAAAAGAGTTTCTGGAGTTTATTGAAGTAAAATATAATGAAATTTATATCTCAATACGAGAGACAAAAGATCTAAAGGACGAAATTGTTGCGAAATTACGTTCTGCTGTTGAAGAATTTTTGAAATCATTTAAGAAAAGCGCTTAAGCTTATAAATTATGGCTACATTACGGGATATTAAAAACAGAATTAAAGGTGTAAGAAGCACCGAGCAGATTACTAAGGCCATGAAAATGGTAGCTGCCGCAAAGTTAAGAAGGGCGCAGGATGCTATTATTAATGCCCGCCCGTATGCCAGAAAGATTTCGGAATTATTATCTCATTTGGTGACCGATTACGATATTCTCAACAATCCGTTTGTTCAGGAGCGCGATGTTAAAAACATAGCAATTGTATCAATCACGGCAGACAGAGGCCTTTGCGGGGCCTTTAATACAAATATTATTAAAGAAGTTAACAAATTTATTTCTGAGCAAGAAGGAAATGTTAACAATGCACATCTTTTCTGTATAGGCAGAAAGGGTTTTGACTTTTTCAGTAAAAGAGATTATTCTGTGCAGGGAAATTATATCGGTATATTTCAACATCTTAAATATGAAGATGCCAGGAAAATCTCTGATGAACTTATTAGCCAGTACTTGGCTGGAAAGTATGATAAAATTTATATTGTTTATAATGAATTTAAATCGATTATCCAGCAAAAAATTACCGTTGAACAGTTCTTGCCTATACCAGTCATAAAAGCTTCAAAAGAACATAAAGAAGCCATGCCTGACTATATTTTTGAGCCAAATCAAGAATCAATTTTCAATTATTTGCTGCCAAAGCATCTAAAAGCCCAATTATGGAGGACTTTACTTGAATCTAACGCTGCTGAGCTTGGAGCAAGGATGACGGCTATGGATAATGCAACTACAAATGCTCAGGAGTTAATAAGAACACTGCAGATAAACTACAATAAAGAGAGACAATCTGCCATTACTACTGAAATTCTTGAAATTGTATCCGGAGCAAATGCTCTTAAATCTAATTAGTATAAAATATTATCTTAGATTTAGTGTTTAGATTTAACTTTTTTTGTATTATATTTGCATGTTATGTTCGAAGAATTATCACTTAAATTAGAAAAAGCTCTTAAAAAAGTATCTGGTCAGGGTAAACTGACAGAAAAAAATATTTCTGATACAGTTCGAGAGATTAGAAGAATACTTTTAGACGCCGATGTAAACTATAAAGTTGCAAAAGATTTTATAGATAAAGTTCAGGAAAAAGCTCTTGGTACAGAAGTAATTGCGTCAATATCACCGGGGCAGTTGATTACCAAGATCATTTATGATGAGCTTACTGAATTATTAGGCGGTGACAGAAAAGAGATTAAACTTAACGCTTCCGGACTTACTACTATATTAGTTGTGGGTTTGCAGGGGTCTGGTAAAACTACCTTTTGCGGTAAACTGGCAAAGCGTTTAAAAGAGTCTAAGCTTAAAGTTATGCTTGCGGCTGCGGATGTATATAGACCTGCTGCTGTCGAGCAATTGAAGACACTGGGCGCTCAAATTGAGGTACCCGTTTATTCAATTGATGTACCTGATGCTAAACGTACAGCTAAAGAAGCTTTGGCTGAAGCAAATGCAGCAGGGTGCAACGTCCTAATTGTTGATACTGCCGGACGTTTGCACGTTGATGAAGAAATGATGAATGAAGCTGCGGCTATAAGAGATATTATCAATCCTGATGAATCCTTGTTTGTAGTTGACTCTATGACGGGACAGGATGCTGTGAATTCTGCCAAAGCTTTTAATGAAAAAATTAATTATGATGGTATTGTTCTAACAAAATTGGATGGCGATGCAAGAGGCGGTGCCGCCCTTTCAATTAGAGCTGTTGTGGGCAAACCAATTAAGTTTATCAGCAGCGGCGAAAAGCTAAGTGCCTTAGAACCATTTTATCCGGATCGCTTAGCCTCAAGGATATTGGGCAAGGGAGATATAATTTCCTTTGTAGAAAAAGCACAAGAAAGCTTTGACGAAAATGAGGCTGCTAAGTTAGAAGAAAAGTTTAAGAAAAATAAGTTCGATTTTGAAGATTTTCTTAAACAAATAAAGATGATTAAGAAAATGGGCTCCTTATCTTCATTATTAGGTATGATACCCGGTATTGGTAATCAGATAAAAAATGCTGATATTGATGACAAAGCCCTTGTAAAAGTAGAAGCTATAATTAACTCTATGACACAGGAAGAAAGGCAGAAGCCGAAGATCCTAAACGGAAGCAGAAGAATGCGCATTGCCCGCGGAAGCGGTTCTTCAATACAAGAGGTTAATCGGCTTATAAAACAGTTTGGCGATATGCAAAGCTTAATGAAGAAAATGAATCAAAGAGGTTTTGCAAATAATTTTTTAAATAAAATAAAATAAATAAAAACTAAATAGTTGATATTTGGAGGTTAGTAAATTTGGCTGTAAAGTTAAGATTAAGAAGAATGGGTAAGAAAAAACAACCTATTTATAAAATAGTTGCCGCAGACTCAAGGTCACCAAGAGATGGTAAGTTTATTGAAGCTGTCGGAGTATATAACCCATTAACAAATCCTCATAGTATTGAGCTAAATGAAGACAGAGCTTTATACTGGTTAGGTGTAGGGGCACAACCAACATCTACAGTTAAAAGCTTGTTAAGCCAAAAAGGTTTAATCCTTAAATTGGAATTAGCCAAAAAAGGATTAAGCGAAGAGCAAGTAAATGTAGAAATGGAAAAATGGGCTAGTAATAAAAGCGCTAAAATAGTTGTTAAAAAAGAGATAAAACCTGTTGTAGCAGCTGTTGAAGAAAAAGCCAAAGTTGAAGTTCCTGAAATTCAATCCAGTACTTCAGAAGTAATGGGTGCTGCTTCTGATGAAAAACCGGTCGAATAATTTTCGATTTGTGTTTTTCTTTTGTACTTAATTTCTAATGCTCCCATATTGCGTAACATAGGAGGCCTTTTCAATGAAAGAATTCATCGAATTTATAGCCAAGTACTTAGTTGACAATCCTGAAAGCATTGTTGTTGAAGAAAAACTTCAAGAAGAAAACAAAACTGTTTATACTCTTAAAGTACACTCGAGTGATGTTGGTAAGGTTATTGGCCGTAAAGGTAAAAATGCTCAAGCAATTCGGACTCTTTTAACTGCTTCTGCTGCAAAAGATGGTAAAAAGGTTATTTTAGAAATTTTAGATTAAGTACATTGCTTTGAATAATTATTTTTTGATTGCTAAAATTTTAGCTCCGGCCGGTAATGGCGGTTATGTTAAAATTTTCTCTTTCTCCGATTTTCCGGATAGGTTTAAGCAGTTGAAAAATGTTTACATCGATTTTTTCGGTGATAAGAAACTGTTTTCTGTCGAAAAAGTTAAGTATCAGAAAAAAGATATTTCTATTAAATTTTCTAACTTTAATTCAGACAGTGATGTTGAAATTCTTGTTGGAAAAGAAGTATTTATTGATTCTTCTGATTCTGTTTCTCTGCCGGCGGATACATTTTTTATCCATGATTTGATTGGCAGTAAAGTAATTCAAAATAATAACGAGCTTGGAATAATTACGGATGTCCTTAATTCCCCGGCCAATGATATTTATGTTATCAAAAAGCTTTCGGGTGAGGAACTTCTTATTCCTGCTGTTATTTCTTTCATAGAAAAATTTGACAATACCAATAAAGTATTGTTTCTAAGAGCGGATATAGATTTAAACAGTGACGATGAGAATTGATATAATCTCCGCAGTGCCGGAATTACTTTTGAGCCCTTTAAATACAAGTATTCTTAAGCGTGCCCAGAACAAGGGTAAGGTTATTATAAATATACATAACCTGAGAGACTATGCTTATGATAAGCATAAGCAGATAGATGATAAACCTTTTGGCGGCGGCCCGGGTATGGTACTTAAACCGGAACCGTTTTTTGAGTGCATTGAGAACTTGAAAAAAGAGTGCAGCTATGAGCATATAATATTTACTACACCCAAAGGAAAATTGTTTAATCAACGATTGGCAAATAAATTTTCTTTGGCAGGTAATATTCTATTTGTAGCAGGGCATTATAAAGATATTGACGATCGTGTTCGACAGACTTTCGCCACAGATGAAATATCAATTGGAAATTTTGTCCTTACAGGTGGCGAGCTTCCGGCGCTATTAATGATAGATGCTATTGTGAGGGTTATCCCTGGAGTCCTTAATGACAGTGAATCTGCTTTGAATGACTCTTTTCAGGATAGCGAAGAATTTATAGAGGCGCCTTGTTATACCAGACCCGCTGAGTACAAGGGTTTGAGAGTTCCCGATGTGTTGCTTTCGGGTAATGAAAAAGAAATTAAAAAATGGAAATATGATCAGTCGAGTGTTTTGACTGAAAAATGGCGAAATTATAATAATAACGGAGACGTAAATGATTGATATAAATAATATACTCCCTGAACAAAGAAAGACTGATATACCTGATTTCCACCCGGGTGACAGAATTAAAGTTCATGTTAGAGTAATCGAAGGCGATAAAGAAAGAATTCAGCCTTTTGAAGGTGATGTAATTAGTATTAGAGGCGCAGGCGCCAGCAAGACTTTTACAGTTAGAAAAATGTCCGGTACGGTTGGTGTTGAAAGAATATTCCCTTTCTATTCACCTAAAATTTCTAAAATAGAACTGCTTAAATCCGGTGACGTTAGAAGAGCTAAATTGTATTACCTTAGAGGACGTTCAGGTAAAGCTGCAAGAATTAAAACCAAAGCTTAATTTATTTAAGTTTTTCTTTCTTTGTGTTTAAGGCGTTTTTCTTTAAGACGCCTTTTTTTATTTTATTTTTTACGGAGTATTACATGAAATTTTTATTTCCTAATAATGTTTACGCCAGGTTGTTAGCTCAAAATTTCCCTGATAAATATAAATCCAATATACTTTTTGATAACGCAATTGCAATTGCTTCTAAATTGGAGAATGATCCTGAATTGGTAGGACTTATAACTCCAATTGACATTATTCAGCATAAAGATCTTTTTATCTCTAAGAGCTTTGGTGTGTCATTTAACGGTGATATTTCTAATTCTTATATTTATTACGCAAAGGATAAACAGAACATTGGTGAAGTATATCTTGCCGGCGACATTACTTCTTTGGAAGCAATGTTTACCGAGATATTCTTCAAAGAAATGTATGATGTAAATGTTCAATTAAATATTTTCAAAGAAAATAAGCAACTGCAAAATCAGAACGTCATTATTATTGGAGATGGTAACTTCACGGCAGATAGTTTCCAAATGGGTACAAGCTTCGGCAGTGAAATGGTTGATATGCTTGAAATGCCTTTCGTTAATTTTGTCTTTGCTTCATCAACAGAGGAAAATCTTAAAGAGCTTAATGAAGAACTTGTTGGCATTGAAGAGAAAATATATGCGTCAATTGAAAATGGTGAGGCTAAACTACCTTTTACGGATGGAAGTAATTCTCTGATAAAAGATAATATATCTTCTGTTGCTTTTAAATTTGAAGAACAAGATATAGAAGGTATCTCACAGTTGATTAGACTGCCATATTATTATGGTAAGGTAGATGATATCACCGAAGTAAGCTTTGTTTAAGGTGCTTGATTGGGGAAGAAAAAAGGTCGGAATAACCCATTCGGACAATTAAAAATATTAGTTTTTGTAATAAAAAAGCCCTGTTGTAATGACAGGGCTTTTTATATAAATGGCTTTATTTGTTTATTATTATGCTTTGTTTATCAACTTTTTTAATTCTTCTATCTCTTTTTCTAATGTTGAGATTTTTTCCGCATATTCGGGTAAATTACGGATATGAGCTTCAAGCTTCATAGCATGTCTGAATTCCTTTGCAGGAGCACCGAAGTAAGTTCCCGGTTTGGAAATACCTTTTGATACACCTGATTGCGCAATAAGAATAACTTTATCTGCAATATCAATATGCCCGACAATACCTACCTGGCCTGCAATCATACAATTCTTGCCTATATGCGCACTGCCGGATATTCCTGTCTGTGAAGAAATGACAGTGTTATCTCCTACAGTAACATTATGAGCTATTTGTACCAAGTTATCAAGTTTAACGCCTTGTCTGAGGATTGTAGAGCCAAGAGAAGCTCTGTCAATACAAACATTAGCACCCAGCTCAATATCATCTTCTAAGATAACGTTTCCTACCTGTGGTATTTTATGAAAAACACCTTCGGCATCAGGCTCAAAGCCAAAACCATCAGAGCCTATTACTGCCCCTGGGTGAATAATTGCTCTTTTACCTACTTTGCAATCTTCACGAATACTTACATTTTGAAATATTAAAGAATCATCTCCAATTTCAACATTTTCCAGCAGGACAGTGTTATGAAATATTTTTACATTATTTCCAATAATGCAGCCTTTCGATATCACTACATTTTTACCTAAGGCAACATTGCTTCCAATTTTTGCATCTGGATGCACATATGCAGTATTATCAATCCCTGATAAAGGGAACTCAGGTTCAAGATATGTTCTGATTATCTTAAAAAAAGCTTTATTCGGATCATCAACCACAATATAAGTAATGTCGGTTCTGTCTCTATTGAAGTCGGATTTAACGAGGATGGCAGAAGCCTGTGTAGTTTTGAAATATTTTAAATAATGTCCAATATATAAAAAAGTCAAATCACCTTTTTCAGCTTCTTCTATTTTAGCCAGATTTGTTATAGCGGTATTTTCATCGCCGAAAATAGTACCTTTAACAAGTGAGGCAATTTCTTTAACTGTTATATTCATTAATATTTATTCCTGTTTTAATCTTTCCAAGATTTTGGCAGTTAAATCATATTGATCTTTTGCATAAAGAAGCATAACATCTCCGCTTCTGTCAAAAACATAATCGTATCCGTCTTCTTCGGCAACTTTTTTAATTATTGCAAAAACTTTATTCTGAATCGGTTTCATTACTTCGTCTTGCTTTTGGAAGAGCTCACCGTTGGTACCGAATTTCTTTTCTCGATAGTCAGCAGCCTTACGCTCAAGTTTAACGAGCTCATCTTCAGTTTCGGTTCTGACCTGATCAGACATAATCAGCTTACGTTTTTCATAATCGTCATATTTTGTCTTCCAGTCATTTTCCATTTTATTAAGTTCAGCTTGCCACTCTTGTATCTGCACATCCAATTTCTGGCGGGCATCCTGAGCATCTGCATAATTTTTCATAATAGCATCAGAATCCACATAAGCTATTTTTAACTGAGCAAAGGCAGAAAATGATGAAATCAACAATATCGAAACGATGAATAATATCTTTTTCATAAAGTTTGTTTTTTGTTTAAATATAAAAAGTATATAAAATTAATCTTTTTTTCTTATAAAAAAAATAGGGATTTTGAGTCCTTGTTGTTATATAAAAATTATGGTACTTAAGTTCCCAGACCGGTTTACCTTTTGTCCTTAAATTTAATATTTAATTTCCCTTCCGCCTGCCAGTCTTTTATAGTAGAAGTAAGAATGTATTTATCGTTTAGTTTCGTTTTACTAAAATTAGCCAATTTTTTTTCTTCACTGTCGTCGTAAATGCCAGCAGAAAGAATCTTATATTTTATCGGAATTTCAACAATCACCTTTGATTCTTCAACTTTCCCAAACCAGTTACCCCCTGTAAAATCATATGAGACCCAATAATCCGTACCATTGCCTAAAACTGCAATACCGTTATTAACCGGGGACATATATTCGACTGTAATTGTTTTAGTCTCGTTTTCATTGAAGGAAACATCTTTTACCCAAAAAGCATCAAATCCATCTTCGTAATCTGAAGAATCAGGATTAAAAGGAGTAATTGCTGAGCTGTCGCCGGCACTAGAGTCAATTATTGATCTGGATGCAGTTACTTCCTGGCCATTCACCCAAGTATGGAAATAGAGAAATCCGCCATCATAATCGCCATAGCTGCTTTCAGGGAAGCCCATTTTAACTGTTTGTGCTTTCCCATGATTTTTAAATATAAAAGTTGCTACTACCTTATAACGTAATTCTCCTTCTGCGCCTGAATTCTCCATAAAAACAGACATATTTACAATTTCACTTATCATCTGAATTGAGTTATGCTCGCCCTTCAGGAGCTGCCATCTGCCTCCCTGGCCGCTAACAGCACAATCATTTGAGTAAGTTGTTATAGTTATGCAAAAAACTAATAATAAAGAAATAAACAGAGGTTTCATATGGTATTTTTCATTAAATCTATTGTAAAAATGTTTTGCAAAAATAAGTATATTTATTATCAATTGAAATTTTGAAAAAAGTATTATAACGTATATTAAATTGTATATATAAAAAAAGCCTCTCTCCGCAAGGAAAGAGGCTTAAAAGGAAAAAGATAATAACTATTTAAGGATAGTCATTTTCTTGGTCTGTGTAAAGTTACCGGATTTAATTGTATAGAAATAAATCCCGGAACTTAAATTTTTAGCTGAGAAATTGATTGTATAATTTCCGGCTGCTTTTTGTTCATTTACTAATGAAGCAACTTCTTTACCAAGAACATTGAAAACTTTAAGAGTTACAAACCCATCTTTAGGCAATGCAAATTTAATCTGAGTGCTTGGATTAAATGGATTTGGATAGTTCTGTGATAATGTATAATTGGAAATTCCGATAGATTCAACTTCGATAACAGGAGAGAATTCAAAATTACCATTATAATCAACTTGTCTTAGTCTATAATAACATTTTGCTAAAGAAAGTGTATTGTCAACAAAAGAATAATTATTTACACTGGTTGATGTGCCTTTTCCGTTAACAAATCCAACACTAACAAAGTTATTGTTATTTACGCTTCTTTGAACTTCAAAGCCCATATTGTTTTTCTCAGTAGCGGTTGACCATGTTAATAATACTGAATTGCCATTAACATTAGCGCTAAAAGAAGTTAGCTCAACAGGCAGTGAATTCGGAGCCAAGAAGTCAGTTGCGGCATATCTTGGTAAAAGCTGATAGCCATTGTTTACAGAACCGGTTGAAGCAAACTGGCTTGCAATACCAATAACATCTTTTGGCCATGTAGGTTCAGTTGTACCATCTATGTCTGTATCAGAGTCTATTCTTAAATCTAAAGTATCAGGAGCAGCACCCATTTTTAATGTAGCACTTGCGTTGGCAGCCGGCCAGTTCCCGCTAATTTTATTAAGATTTAAAATGCCAATTAATTGTCCTTCATAAGCCTCTGGATTAGCTTTATATTGAGAAAGAGTAAGCACTTTAGGGGCAGGGAGGGCTGCATTGTTACCAACTACCCAGATTGTTGAGTCAGATAAATAAACCAATTCAGTAAGCCCGTTATAATGGTCAATTTTGCCTTTAACAACAACACTATCACCTAAGTTAAGTGCAGGTGAAAGCATTCCGTTTTTGAATAAGCAAATTCCGGCTGTACCGTCATAGATGTAATAAGAGCGGCTGCTTGTCTGAAAATTAGGAGAAATTACAACGCCTTTAACGGTTAAAGTATCACCTTTTCTATCAGGGATAAGATCGTTATTTAAGTCTTCGCGAGCTACAGAGATAGGAAGAACTTTTTCTGCAACAGCCGCAATCCAAAGATCAACGTCAAAACCTTGCCAGCTGGAATTCATACTTGCAAAGGTACCGTCACTCCATTTTTCCCAAGCTCTTTTCTGCCCTTGTCCATAACCAAGGTTAATTTTATCATTTACTACGCAAAAAGTATCTTTAATAGAGGCTTTCCATTCAAAACCTATATAAACAGGTGCGCCAACCGGTACAGCTACAGGTAGTGTAATTTTTGACCAGCCAAGGGCATTTAAAGCTGCTGTGGTAACTTTAACAATTGATAAAGCAGTACTTGGAGTACTGTCTGCTGCAACTTTTCTAATAACTATACTGATTGTATCAGGCGTTCCTACTATAGGGTTTACTTTAGTGTAGAGCCATACTTCTTTGAGTAACATTGTCTGGTTAATATCAAATCTCTGATATTTCCCAAGATCGCCATATTTGTTAACTCCGGCAACATATCCGCCACCTGTAACATTATAAATGGCACCCTCGTCCATATACTGCAAAGTATCATTTGGAGTTGTATTCTTGTTTGTTGAGAAATTTGATATTATGTCTGCTTTACCTGCAGAAAAGGTCCTTTGCTGAGCATTTACACTA
>JAUZPC010000060.1 GCA_030706105.1 Bacteroidota bacterium
AAAATTCTTTATTGAAATTTTTATCAGCTCATTTTATCAGCGGAATTATTCTTTCCGTTTTATGGGTCTTTTTGGTATAGGGTATAATTTTTTATTTTCCAATTGGCAGCTATAGAACATTTTGGCTGAATACTTTGCCGTTCAGGTTCCTTTTCGGGTCGCTAATATATTATTTACTTATAGCTTTCTATTATACAATTATATATTATAACAATTTTCAGGAAAAATTGATTAAAGAAAATGAACTGAACAATTTAGTTACGCGTGCAGAAATTAAGACACTTAAATTCCAGATAAATCCGCATTTTATCTTTAACAGTTTAAACTCTATCAGTGCATTAACATCAATAGATCCTGAGCGTGCTAAAAGCATGATCTTAAAACTTGCGGATTTTTTGCGGTACACATTATCAAACAATGATACTCAGCAAAACAAATTGTCGGATGAAATAAAAAATATCAAGCTGTATCTGGAGATTGAAAAGATAAGATTTGAAGACAAGTTTGAGTATAATGAAGAGCTTAATACGGACTGTTCCGATGTTAATGTCCCAAATATGATTTTGCAGCCGTTGTTTGAGAATGCAATTAAACACGCTGTCTATGAGACTCTGGATACTGTTACCCTTAAGCTTAAATGCGAAAAAATAAACAATTATCTTAATATATCCCTGGAAAACAATTATGATGCTTCCGTAAAATCCAAACGGGGTGCCGGTGTGGGGCTTGATAATATCAGAAAGCGGCTCGAGCTGATCTATGGGCTTAAAGACCTGTTAAAAATTACAAAGGATAAAAATTTGTTCAAAGTAAATATGCAGATACCCCTTATTGCCGGTTAACAAGGCATGGGATAATATATCCAAAACTATCTGTACCGCTTCATTTTATAAAATTAGCGGCCTGCCAATACGGGCCGCTGATTCCCGCTCAGCAAATTGAAGCTCAAACGAAGAATCTGTTATGCCTTGTTCTTCTGTTTCTATGAACAGCTATTTACCGAATAAGAATGTTATTTGCAATAATGTCAGTATCATATCTGAGGCAAAGGCGCTTCAACTTTCCGAATCATCGAACAAAAAACATGACTAAAGAAATATTGTGTTAAATAAACAAAAGATATAATATATTACTTGCTTATTATCATATTATTATTTAATATTAATACGGAAGCATCTGTATGACATTACCTATGGCATCATATACTGTTATGCAATATCAACATTATTACCCAGAGCATAATGATTTAAAAAAATAAGCAATTTATCAGTTTTTTAAGAGAAAAATAATGAAGAAAATGTTTATATTAATTATAATTATCATAACTATAACTTTCCCGCTTACTGCACAGAAGCAATTTGAGCTTGATGTAGTAATGTACAAAGATACTTTTCTTGTTGGTGAAACCATTAATATCGGGTTAGGGTTAAAAAATCTTACTAATGCTACACAAAAGATTATCAAACCCAGTACTATTAAATTAAAAATATTTGACAGCAAGGGTACCGAACTTAAAGTGACGCCGTATTGGGCGGCTGATGGTATTTATGCATTAAATAAAGAAGAAATTAATATTGGCGAAGAAGCTTATGAAATTTATGATTTAAATATGATCTATGGAGATCAATTCTATAAAGGAATTCGTGAGACCTATTTTAGAGCGGATAATTATACAATTAAAATAACTATTACAAGTCCTAATAACTTTATAGAAGAAAAAATAATTCAATTTAATGTAACTGAACCTTCTGGAGACGAGCTGATACTTTTTAATACTTTCCAAAAGATAGTTGAACCAATTTATACAGCAAATGAGAATAAAAAATTGATATATGAACAGGTTAAAAATCTTCATGCAACCTACCCAAATAGTGTTTATTCCCCAATACTATTATCTAATTTAGCTGCTTGGGCAAGATTCAGCTATCTAAAGAATAATGAAATAGCATTAGAGTTTAAAAAAGAAATGGTAGAAAGATATACCTGGTCATGTGTAAATAGGTCATTATTGAATGAAATTCTTAAGGGTAAAGTATCAAAGCAGGAAAAGGTTGGTTACCTGCAAAATTTACTTCCAAAATGTGTGAAGAGCCCTATGTATAAGTTAATTGAGCAACGAATTAAAGATGAAATGGATAAATAAAAATATCTTTGCAATAATAGTAAATCATAACGGGTTGTTTTCATTGAATAATCAGATATAAAAAAGCCGTCTTGATATGAAAATATTCAAGACGGCTTTTAATTTTAAAGTGAGTTTACTTCAATTTGGCTTTGAAGCATTTCACACAAATCCTGCATTCGCTTATCTGTGGCAATTGCTTCTTCAATTGATGAAACCGCATGGATTACAGTTGAGTGATCCCTGCCTCCAAAATGCAGACCTATGCTCTTTAATGAGTTCTGGGTAAGTTTTTTTGAAAGATACATTGCTACCTGCCTTGCCAGAACAATTTCTTTTTTTCTGGTTTTGTCTCTTATCTTATTTTCATCAACTTTAAGATAACCGCAGACGGTCTTGGTTATATGTTCAATAGTAATGTTTACTTTTCTGTCTGTTGCAATTTCCTGCACGGTACGCTTTACAAATGCAATATCAATAGGCCGGGAGTTTAATGAAACGTTTGCCAGCAATTTAATAAGGCAGCCTTCAAGTTCTCTAATATTGTTAGTAATGCTTTTGGCAATATACTCTATCACTTCCAAAGAAATACTAATGCCGTAATCTACAGATTTTCTTCTTAGAATGGCAATTCTTGTTTCAAGATCAGGCGGCTGAATGTCAGCGGATAAGCCCCACTGGAAGCGCGAAATCAATCTGTCGTCTAATCCCTTAAGGTCTTTAGGCGGTCTGTCGGAAGATAGTATGATTTGTTTATTTGACTGGTGTAAATTATTGAAGATATGGAAAAAGAGATCCTGCGTTTTTTCTTTTCCGACAAGAAACTGAATATCATCAATAATTAACGCATCCATGTTCTTATAAAAATTAGAAAATTCATTTCTTTTATTAGACTGGATAGCATCAACAAATTCAACAGTAAATTCATCTGCTGAAAGGTAAATTACTTTCTTAAAAGGGAACTCCAATAAAATTTTATTCCCGATGGCCTGAATCAGATGAGTTTTACCAAGTCCCACACCGCCATAAATGAAAAACGGGTTAAATGAATTTGTGCCGGGATTTTCAGAAATAGCTTTTGCGGCCGCGCTTGCTAACTGGTTGCCTTCACCTTTAATAAAGTTCTCAAAAGTGTATCGCGGGTTTAGGTTAGAGCTAAACTCCGGTTTTTGGGGCATTGCAATTCTTTGGGACTGAGTGTTTTGGGAACTTTGTCTCGAATCGATCTCTTCCTTCTCTTCGGTAATAACAAAATTGAGTTTGCCATCTTCCCCCAGAACTTCTTTAATGGTTCTGTTAATAAGAGTATTGAAGTGTTCTTCAATCCATTCCCAAAAAAACTGACTGGGCAGTTGAACAGTCAATATTGTGCCAGTTAAAGAAACAGGTTTAATAGGCAAAAACCAAGTATTATAAGTGAGGTCCGAAACATTATCTTTAATAACTTTAAGACACTCTTTCCAAGTTCCAATGAAATCCGTATATACATCCTCCTCTATCGGCAGAATATTTAGCATTATGAGTTATCCACAATTTAAAACATTAAAAAAACAGTGATTTTAGCAATAATTGCGTAATGTTAAGTTGTTAAGAAAAAACTGTTAACAAGTTATCAACATTAAGTTGACCCGGTTAACGATTTGTAAATAAATAAGTTAAATGCCATTGCGTAATAATAACACACATTTTTCGTACGCTTAACTACCTGGATGTTGATATGTTTGAAACGTGAAACGTTTTCACGGCTCAAAGTTATCCACATTTAATTAACACTTTTAGAACGCTTTATTTTTGTTAAAAAATATTACATTTTATCTAACTGTGCAAATTAATTTCATAAAAAAAATAAAATTTTTTTCTTGACTTTAATCCGGAATTTATTCGACCTTGAAAATAAAAGAGATTAACACAGTTTGATAAAAAATATTTTTTTACAGAAAGAACTATTAACCAGGGGGGTAAATATATTTTAGTATATCCACAAATTCTATTCCAAAAAATTACTGTTGCCCGGGTTGTTTTAAATATTTTTAAATGAGGCTGCAGACCTGAGCTTGCGGTCATTTTTACGGCGGAATAAGCCTTGAAGGGCTAAAATAGAGTAAATTACACTATTATAGAAGAAATTGCATAGTTTTACTATGGATTTTCCTTGAATATTAGGATTTTAGTTATTATCTTTGGAATCTTTTGGTAAAGGAGTATTTTAAATGAAAAGAACGTATCAACCGCATAATAGAAAAAGAAAAAACAAACACGGTTTTAGAGAAAGAATGAAATCGCGCAGCGGAAGGAAAGTTTTATCTGCAAGAAGAGCTAAGGGCAGAAAAAAACTTACTGTCAGCGACGAGAGATAGATGATTGAAATCTTTTAGTCTTTCCTCTAATGAAAGGATCAAAAGTAAAAAGGATTTTGAGGATATTTTTAAACACGGAAATATCCTCTTTTCTTTCAATAAAAAAGTAAAAGCTTCTTTTATATATATTAAAGAGGCTGATGATCCCGGAGTTAAGATAGCCCCTGCGGTTAGTAAGCGTGCAGGCAATGCTGTTTGGAGGAACAGAATAAAAAGATTAATAAGAGAAGCTTACAGGTTAAACAAAACCGGGTTAGTTTCTTACTGCAAATCGAACCATATATCACTGAAGATAGTTTTTTCACTAAACTATATCTCTAAAAAGACGGCTCCTAATTTGGGTTTAATTGATCTGACTGATAGTGTAAAAGATTTGTTAAATAAAGTTGAAAAGAAATTATGTTAAGGAAAATTTTCATTTTTCCTATTAAACTATATCAAAAGTTTATTTCTCCCATATTGCCTCCATCTTGCCGTTTTTACCCCACGTGCTCTGAGTATGCCGTTCAAGCAATTTCCAAATACGGCGTTTTTGTTGGCACTGCCAAAGCTTTTTGGCGAATACTAAGATGTAACCCTTTTAACAAGGGAGGGTTTGACCCTCTTAAATAATGAATAATGGATTTCTAAATGGATAAAAAAACAGTTTTAGCTTTTGTACTAATTGGTGCAATTTTTATTTTCTGGCTGTATATGAATACGCCAAATCCTTCCAAAATGCCAAAGAAGGTAGCAAAAAAGGATTCAACTTTAGTTCAGGACTCAACACTGGCAAGTAAGAAACCGGATTCTGAGGTTATTAAGAAACAGGAAGCAGAAAAAAAAGTAATTGATCAGGCCGCCAAAGACTCTGTAGATTATGGCAAAGCTTTTTCTGTCCCTGAAAAACCTGAAGAGACTATTACGGTTGAAACCGATTTGGCAATACTGGAGTTCTCTACAAAAGGCGGCAATATAAGAAAAGCTTATCTTAAAAAGTTCAAAACTTTTTACGCTGATAAGTCAGACAATTTCAGAAAAAATTTCGTTCAACTATTAACCCCCGGCGGTGCATTTGATCTTTCTTTTGTTTCTGCCGAAGGAAAACAGGTAAATACTAAGAGTCTCGATTTCTTACCGGATGTTAAGGACAGTAAAATAATAGTTAATGGAAAGCAGACCACTTCTTTAACTTTTACTTTGTCTTTGCCTGATAACAAATCAATTGTTAAAAAATATACTTTCACAGGTGATAAATACAATATTGAAGCTGAAGTCGGCTTAAACGGATTATCCAATATGATAGCCAGCAACACCTATGATGTTGTTTGGGGTGCCAGTACAAGATTTGTTGAAGTAAATACTGTAGATGAAGCTAATACATCTCACGCAAGTGTGTATTCCGGCGGTGAACATACCATTGTTGATGCAACTGATTTAAGCAAACCGGTTGAACATACTTTTAACGGTAATATTGACTGGATATCAATCAGAGATAAATATTTTAGTGCCATTATTGCCCCTGATAAAGCAACTGATGTTACCGGTGCTTATGTAACCGGAAGCAGAAAAGCCCTTGAGAATAAAGGAATAATGGAAAATTACTCAGCAAGATTCCAGGTTCCTTTCAATAACAGCAATGCAGAAAAGAAGAGTTTCTCTATTTATTTAGGTCCGGTAGAATACGGCCTTCTTAAAACATACAATAAAAATTATCAGGTAATAATTGATTTTGGTAATTTCTTCGGGTTAAAGTTTATTGTAAGACCGATAGCCGAATATATATTACTACCGTTATTTACTTTCTTATATTCTTTGCTTCACAATTACGGCGTAGCAATAATTATTTTTGCTCTTATTGTTAAATTGTTATTGTATCCGTTTACTAAAAAGAGTTTTGAATCAATGAAGAAGATGCAGCTTCTTCAGCCGATGATTACCGAAATAAAAGAAAAGTACAAAGAAGATCCTCAGAAAGTTAATAAAGAAACCATGAAGTTGTACTCAACTTATGGCATAAACCCTGCCGGAGGCTGTTTGCCGCTGGTATTCCAGATGCCTGTGTTTGTAGCATTGTGGGGTCTGTTTCAGGCTGCCATTGGTTTCAGGCTGCAGCCGTTTGTATGGTGGATTACGGATTTATCAAGACCTGATGTAATAGCTACGTTACCTTTCAGCATTCCGTTTTTTAATGTGCATGAACTGAGCGGTCTTGCTTTGTTAATGGGTCTTACAACATTTGTTCAGCAAAAAATGACGGTTAAAGATCCTTCTCAAAAAGCAATGGTTTATATTATGCCGGTCTTTTTGACAATTATGTTTATGAGCTTCCCTTCAGGTTTGAACTTGTATTATTTTATGTTCAATATCTTTTCTATAGCCCAGCAGGAATATGTTAATAGAAAACATACTGACTTAAAGCTTGTACCTGTAAAAGACGGGAACAAGAAACAAGGATTTATGCAGAGGCTTATGGATGCTGCTGAGCAAAATGCAAAAGCTAAACAGCAGACAACGAAAAAAAGAAAATAATTTTTTTTAAGAATAATTTATATTATTAAACACTTTATGATTGACTGTAAGAAAATATTTATCGGAATTATTTTATTCCCTATAATAATATCTTACAGTCAAACTAAATATACATTTTCAATTGAAAAAGTAGAAAAGAAACTTCCGTTCGGATTAGTTCAGCAAGTTTCTGCCTTGAAGCCCAAAGTTACACTGGTATTAAGCGGGGGAGGGGTAAGAGGTTTAGCGCAGATAGGCGTTCTGAAAGCTCTGGAAGTTTATGACATTCCGATTGAAATGATTGTCGGAACCAGTATGGGCAGTATTATCGGCGGCTTATACTCTGCCGGTTTTAGTGCGGATGAGCTTGATTCAATAATAACCTCTACAAACTGGGAAAAAATAAATTCATCTGACAGGTCTACTCAAAGGAGAGAACTTTTTGTAGATCAGAAAATTACTGAAGACAAATCAATTATTGCATTAAGACTAAAAGGCCTTACCCCAATACTCCCTACTTCAATATACAGCGGACAAAAAGTAACAAATTTTTTAAATCTTCTAACATTGCAGGCCCCCATACACTCCCGCTATAGTTTTGATGAATTAAAATACAGGTTCAGGGCTGTGTCAACTGACCTTACTACCGGCGGACCGGTAATTTTATCCGGCGGATCATTAAGTCAGGCAATGCGTGCAAGTTCAAGCATTTCATTTTATTTAGCCCCGGTAAAAAAGGATTCATCAATGCTGGTTGACGGCGGTCTTGTGGCTAATATCCCTTTGGAAATTGCATCAAGATACAAAAACGATTATATAATTGGAGTTAACACAACAAGCCCGCTGCATTCGTTTGAGGAATTACAATACCCGTGGAATGTTGCTGATCAGGTTGTAAGCATTCCCATTAAAGCTATTATGAGGGACCAGTATGAATATGCAAATACAATTATTGTCCCTGATATCGGCACAAAATCTTTAACTGATTTTACAAATATCGATTCGGTAATACAGGCAGGGTACAATTCAAGTCTTCAGTATGTAAATAAAATTAAAAATGATTTGGACAGTATATTTGTAAAACGACTTGAGAAAGATAAACGTTACTTCAAAAATTTGAAACTTTCAGCAGATGCAGATTATTTTGAAAAAGGCTTTATTGCAAACTTCTTAGTAAAAGATTCAATTGCTACTTCTGAAATTTTACTTTCATTGCATAATTTATATAATACCGGCCAATTTACTGACCTCTGTTTGGATGCTTTTGTTGATTCCAATTCAACTACTCTCAGGTTAAAATACCAGTTTAATCCTACAGTTAAAAAAGTAAAGCTAAATGGAATTACTCTATTTAAGTTAGAAGAGGCCAATACTTATTTTGAAAAATTAATTGATAATCCCTTTAATCCCGCAAATACGTCTGATGCACTAATTGATTTACTAAGAATGTATAGAAAAGGGGGGTACTCTTTAGCGGATATCCGGGATTGGACTTTTGATGAAAAGACCGGTTTACTAAATGTTGATATTGATGAAGGTTCAATTTATGAAATAAAAATTGAAGGTAATAAATATACAAGCAGCCGCATTATCGAAAGAGAATTGCCGTTTTCCAAAGGAAAAATATTTCAGGCAAAAAATATTGAACAGGGCTTAACAAATCTTAACAGTACCAATTTGTTTGATGATATACTAATTGATATTGATAAAGATAATAATCACAATATTTTAGTCCTTAAGCTGACCGAAAAGATATCCAGTGTAATGAGGTTAGGATTCAGAATAGATAATGAAAGTAAGGCTCAGTTTAATTTAGATATCAGAGACGAAAACTTATTTGGGCGCGGAGTTGAACTGGGGTTTAATTTCCTTGGGGGTGAGAGATCACTGGCTTATATACTTGAAGGCAAGTCTAACAGGATATATGATACTTATTTAACCTATAAAGTAAATATGTTCTATCAGTATTCAGATGCTTATTTTTATGAGCATTCTGAAAAAAGTCAGCATCAGCTTACAAGAAGCAATACCGGGGATTACAGGCAGATATTTTATGGAGCTTCACTTGCTTTAGGTACCCAGTTAGAAAGACTTGGTACGCTCTTATTCAAAGGGACTTATGAGACTGATGAAGTAAAGAATAAAATTCCAAATAAAAGCATAGTCCCGTATAAAAAGAAGCTGGTTACTTTAAAAGTTATATCAACAATTGACACACAGGATAAATATCCTTTCCCTGATGCAGGAACATATTTTTCAGGTACATATGAAACTGCTCAAAAGATTTTTGGCGGGGATTTAAGTTATACAAATTTTTGGTTCGATTATAAAAGTTATATACCAGTTACTGCTTCTCAGGTCCTTTCTCCACGTGTAATGATTGGAATTGCAGACAATACGCTTCCGTTAAGCCAGCAGTTTTCGCTTGGAGGTCAAAATTCATTTTTCGGTTTATATGAAAATGAATATAGAGGTAGGCAGATATTTTTGTCATCTTTTGAATATAGATTAAAATTACCGGTAGATATTTTCTTCAAGTCATACTTCAAAGTACGTTATGATCTCGGTGCTGTTTGGGATGAGCAGGAGAAAATAAAAATAAGAGATTTGAAACATGGAGTTGGGATATCTTTAGCATTTGATACTCCAATTGGGCCTGCTGATTTTTCAGTGGGGCGCAGTTTCACCTTTACAAAAAATCTACCGGGAAATCCCTTTATGTTTAATGAAGTTACTTTCTATTTTAGGATAGGATATTATTATTAGTGACTTTACAAGTTGTTCAGCAGGATAAAAATTGGAATTTTGACGTTGAATGTCATAATCCGTTCATATTTTACAACCGCTAACAACTGACAAAAAAAGAATTTAAAGGATATAATTGGGTTTTACATCACTATAATTTTCATTTTATTAATTATTATAGTAATATTGTAGTTTAAAAGAATTAAGTAAATTGATTAGGTTATCCAAATAGTATTATGAACGTAGTAGAAATTATAAGGAAAAAAAGAGATAAGAACTCTTTAACTGAAGAAGAAATCCAGTTTATGGTATCTTCTTATACGAAGCAGAAGCTTCCTGATTACCAATTCTCAGCCTTTTTAATGGCTGGATTTATCAATGGATTTTCCAAAGAAGAAACCAGTTATTTGACCAGAGCAATGCTTTACAGCGGTAAAATAATTGATCTTTCCGGTATTGAAAGCGTTAAGATTGATAAGCATTCTACCGGTGGAGTCGGTGATAAAACTTCATTGATACTTGCTCCCATAGTTGCATGCACCGGGATATGCGTCCCAATGATTTCAGGGCGCGGTTTAGGGCATACAGGCGGAACCTTGGATAAACTGGAATCAATACCCGGGTTTAGAACAAATTTGAACTTAAGGGAATACAAGAAACAATTACAAAAAATTGGAGCTGTATTAATTGGCCAGACTCAGGAAATAGCTCCGGCTGATAAAATTATATATTCCCTAAGAGATGTTACTGCTACCGTAGAATCAATTCCCTTAATTACCGGCAGTATAATGAGTAAAAAGCTGGCTGAAGGTATTGATGGACTTGTTCTTGACGTTAAAACCGGCAGCGGTGCATTTATGAAAAAGTACGAAGATGCAATTATGTTAGCTGAGGCTTTAATTGATACCGCAAAAAGTTTTAAGAAAAACGTTCTGGCTTTTATTACCGATATGAATCAACCGCTGGGCAATTATATAGGCAACTGGCTGGAAGTCTATGAGTGTATTAAGGTATTGAAGAATGAAGTAGAAAATGATTTGTCAGAGTTAAGCTTATCTCTTGCCGGTGCAATGATTTATTTAGGTAAAAAAGCAGGCTCTATTGAAGAAGGAACCGAAATTGCCGGTGAGATTGTAAA